>NZ_JBFULT010000200.1:0-12070 GCF_054049755.1 Bradyrhizobium sp. P5_C11_2 | reverse complement strand
GGTGCAGGACCACGAGCGCAGCGCCGGTCCCTGGCACGCCGAATGGCCGACCCTGCCGCAGCTGATGCTGGTCACCTCGGGCGCGCTTGCCGCGATCGTCGACATCGCCGAAGGGCTCGACGTCGATGCGGCRCGCATGCGCAGCAATCTCGAGGCGACGCACGGCCTTATCATGGCAGAGGCCGTGTCGATGGCGCTGGCGGAGAAGGTCGGCAAGAGCGACGCGCATCACCTCATTGAAGCCGCGAGCAAGCGCGCGGTCGCGGAGAAGAAGCATCTGCGCGACGTGCTCACGGCCGATTCGCAGGTCGCCGCGCATCTTTCGCCGGAAAAAATTGCGGCATTGTTCGAACCGATGGCCTATCAAGGGATTTCCCAAGCCCTGATCGACCGGCTGCTCGACAGCCTCGAGTGCGAATAGAGCAGCCCTGAGCGCAAATAAAACGGAGACGCCGCATGCCCATGATCGATGCCGACGGATGCCTCATCAACGTCTCCGTCGAGGGCCGCGACGGCGGGCCGACCCTGATGCTGTCCAACTCGCTCGGCTGCACGCTTCAGATGTGGGAGCCGCAGATGAAGGCGCTGACGCAGGTGTTCCGCGTCATCCGCTACGACCGCCGCGGCCACGGCAAGTCGAACGTGCCGCCCGGCCCCTATACGATGGAGCGCTTCGGCCGCGACGTGCTTGCGATCCTCGACGACCTCAACATCGAGAAGGTGCATTGGTGCGGCCTGTCGATGGGCGGCATGGTCGGGCAATGGCTCGGCGCCAACGCGCCGGAGCGCTTCGGCAAGCTCATCCTCGCCAACACCTCCTGCTATTATGCCGAGCCGACCAAATGGCTGGAGCGCATCGACGCCGTGAAGAAGGGCGGCATCGCCGCGGTCGCCGATGCCGTGATCGGCGGCTGGCTGACGGCCGATTTCCGCGAGCGCGAGCCGCAGATCACCGCCCGGATGAAATCGATGCTGCTGGCCTCGCCGGTCGAGGGCTATCTCGCCTGCTGCGAGGCGCTGTCGACGCTCGACCAGCGCGAGCTGCTGCCGAAGATCAAGAGCCCGACGCTGGTGATCGCCGGCCGCCACGACATGGCGACGCCGATCTCGGCGGGCGAATTGATCCGTTCGAACATTCCCGGCGCGAGCATGACCATCATCGACGCCGCCCACATTTCCAACGTCGAGCAGCCGCACGCCTTCACCGACGCGGTGGTCGGCTTCCTGACGCAGCGTTGATTGCGCTTATCGTCATTCCGGGGCGATGCAAAGCATCGAACCCGGAATCTCGATCGGCATTCACGACGTCGAGATTCCGGGTTCGCCTCTTCGAGGCGCCCCGGAATGACTGATCCGGAGAAACACAATGGACGACCAGAAGCGCCGCGACGCCGGCATGAACGTACGCCGCAAAGTGCTGGGCAATGCCTGGGTCGACAAGTCGATCGCCAACCGCAACACCTTCAACACCGATTTCCAGGACATGATCACCCGCTATGCCTGGGGTGAGATCTGGACGCGGCCGCATTTCGACGAGCGCACGCGGCGGGTGCTCGTCATCGGCACCATGGTCGCGCTCGGGCAGTGGGACGAATTCCGCCTGCATGTACGCGCGGCACTTGCCGAGGGCGGCTTCACCCCCGACGACATCAAGGAGATCCTGCTTCAACAGGCGATCTATTGCGGCGTGCCGGCGGCGAACCACGCCGTCAAGGAAGCCTCAGCGATTGTGCAGGAGCTCGGCCTGCTCAAGGGCTAGCGGCGCGGGGGCCTCGGCGGCCTGCGGCGCCGCCTCCGGGCGTTCAATCACGATCACGATGGCAGCGCCGAGCAAGAGCAACAGCTCAGTGGCATGCAGCCGGAGCGCGGCCATCTCGCCGACCTTCGAGGCCATCACCATGCTCGCAAACGAGATCAGGCTGCCGATCGCAAGCGCGATGGCAAGCGCCTCATCGCTGCCGCCGGACTTGCGGACACGGGGGACGCAGAGCAGCGCGAGGTAGATTGCAAAGAACGCCACCACGGTCAGCCGGCCCAGCGCCAGCAGCCAGGCGGCGCGCACCGTGCTCATCCCCGCCATCTGGAGATGGTCGCTGAGGAACAGCGCCACCGCCACGCTCGGCCGCTCGTAGAGGCCGTGCACCGGCGCCACCATGATGTTGAAGGCGACGAGCGTCCAGGCCGGGATGAAATAGGCCGCCAGCAGCGCGCCGTTGACCGAGCCGATCCGCCAATTCCTGAACATGCCGCTTCCCGTTTCGCCTGCCACCCGCCTTCAATGGAAAGGCTTTGCCGGGAGCTAACTCGCATCGGACTATGGCGGCAATTTAAACCCTTTGTTTACCTTAACAGGCCCCCCTCATGGTCATCCCGGGGCGATGCATCAGCATCGAACTATGGTGCGCAATTGCGCACCTGAGAATCTCGAGATTGCGGGTCTGGTCCTTCGGACCATCCCGGAATGACGGAGCAACACGCCAACGAAAAAGAGGCCCCACCTTGCGGCGGGGCTCTCCACTCGTGGGCTTCTAGTTGTCCTGATCGCGCTGGCCGCCGTGCTGCTGGCCGGGCTTGTCATCCTGACGCATCGGATCCTGCTTCTGCTGTCCGGGTTTCTGGCCGCCGCCCTGCTGCTGACCGGGGCGCTGGCCGGGGGTCTGGTTCTGCTGGCCCGGATTCTGGTTCTGCTGCTTCGTCATTTGGGGGGAACTCCCTTGTTGGACGTCACGGGGCGGATAACGGCGGGCGCTGATATTGGTTGCCTGGGAACCCGGTTCCTTCTCGGGACGCTGGAACCGGGCGCGAAATGAATTCTGTACAAGCCTTTATGCCGAGGCCTGACCAGTTGCAGCCGCCAGTTCCCTCCTGTTAGAAAACTGACAGAACGCTCAAGGGCTGCCGGGGCCCAAGAACTCTTCTCAAGAGCTCCCTTTGAGCCGCGTCAGGTTTGGGTAACGGCAGCCTATGGATTATTTCGCCCAGCAGCTCATCAACGGCCTCGTGCTCGGCTCGATCTACGGCCTGATCGCGATCGGCTACACGATGGTCTACGGCATCGTCGGCATGATCAACTTCGCCCATGGCGACGTCTTCATGATCGGCGGCTTCATCGCCCTGATCACCTTCCTGATCCTGATCTCGCTCGGGCTGACCGCGATCCCGCTGATCCTGCTCGTGGTGCTCCTGGTCTCGATGGCCATCACCGCACTCTATGGCTGGACCATCGAGCGCATCGCCTACCGGCCGCTGCGCCATTCCTTCCGCCTCGCCCCGATGCTGTCGGCGATCGGCATGTCCTTCGTGCTCACCAACTACTCGCAGGTGGCGCAAGGCGCGCGCGTCAAGCCGATCCCGCCGCTCATCACCGGCGGTTACACGCTGCATGAGAGCCAGGACGGTTTCGTGATCCAGCTCTCCAACATCCAGATCATGGTGGTCATCACCACCATCGTGCTGCTGGCGATCTTCACCTGGCTGGTCTCGCGCACCCGGCTCGGGCGCGACATGCGCGCCTGCGAGCAGGACCAGACCATGGCGGCACTGCTCGGCGTCGATGTCGACCGCACCATCTCCATGACGTTCGTGATCGGCGCCGCGCTCGCCGCGGTCGCGGGCCTGATGTACCTGCTCTATTACGGCCTGGTCGACTTCTTCATGGGCTTCGTCGCCGGCATCAAGGCGTTCACCGCGGCCGTGCTCGGCGGCATCGGCTCGCTGCCGGGCGCCATGCTCGGCGGCCTCGCGATCGGCCTGATCGAGACATTCTGGTCGGCCTATTTCTCGGTCGAGTACAAGGACGTCGCGGCGTTCTCGATCCTGATCGTCGTGCTGATCTTCATGCCGACCGGCCTGCTCGGCCGTCCCGAAGTCGAAAAAGTCTGACGGACCGGCCGCGTGACAGCTCCCTCACCCATGACGGCCCCTCGCTCGGCGGGCATCCTCTACATCCTGAAAAAATCCCTGCTCAGCGCGCTGGTCGCGCTGGTGCTGTTCTCGCTGATGGTCGGCGTCCGCACCGAGGCCGGCTCCGACGGCCAGCTCACCTATTGGACGCGCTTCGGCGAGGTCGCAGCCCTCGTCGCCGCCGTGTTCGGCGGCTCGATCGTGATCGAGCTGTTGCGGCAATGGATCGGTCCGAGCGGCGCCGAGAAGCTGGTGCCGCCGGCGGTGCAAAGCGGAATGTCGTTTATCGGCCGCTACCTCGCTCCGGCGCTTCTGATCTTCACGGTGCTGGTGCCGGTGATCTTCTATGATCAGCGCTATATCCTCGACCTCGCGATCCTCGTGCTCACCTATGTCATGCTCGGCTGGGGGCTGAATGTCGTGGTCGGACTCGCCGGCCTGCTCGATCTCGGCTACGTCGCCTTCTACGCGGTGGGCGCTTATTCCTACGCGCTGCTTGCCACCAATTTCGGCTGGTCGTTCTGGGTCTGCCTGCCGCTCGCGGGCATCCTCGCCGCGTTCTGGGGCGTGCTGCTCGGCTTCCCCGTGCTCCGGCTGCGCGGCGACTACCTCGCCATCGTGACGCTCGCCTTCGGCGAGATCATCCGCCTCGTCATCATCAACTGGCAGAGCCTCACCGGCGGCCCCAACGGCGTCTCCAGCATTCCCCGCCCCTCCTTCTTCGGCATCCCGCTCGACAACAGCGACAACGGGCTCGCCGCCAGGCTCGGCATCGAGTATTCGCCGACCCACCGCATCGTCTTCCTGTTCTACCTGATCCTCGCGCTCGCCCTTCTCACCAACTGGGTCACGATCCGCCTGCGCCGCCTGCCGATCGGGCGCGCCTGGGAAGCCCTCCGCGAGGACGAGGTCGCCTGCCGCGCGCTCGGCATCAACACCACGACCACGAAACTCACGGCGTTCGCGACCGGCGCCATGTTCGGCGGCTTCGCCGGCGCGTTCTTCGCCACAAGGCAAGGCTTCATCAGCCCGGAATCCTTCACCTTCCAGGAATCGGCGCTGGTGCTCGCCATCGTCGTGCTCGGCGGCATGGGCTCGCAGCTCGGCGTCGCGCTTGCCGCGCTCGCCATGATCGGCGGATTCGAGCTGTTCCGCGGCCTGGAGACCTACCGCATGCTGGTGTTCGGCATGGCGATGGTGCTGATCATGATCTGGCGGCCGCGCGGCCTGATCGGCCATCGCGCGCCGACCGTGTATCTGACCAAGGCGCAGGCGATCTCCTCCGACCTCGTCAAGGAAGGGCACGGATGAGCGACGCGAAGATCCTCGGCGTCGACCGGCTCACCATGCGCTTCGGCGGCATCGTCGCGGTGCAGGACCTGTCGTTTGCGGCGGAGCGGAAGAAGATCACGGCGCTGATCGGACCGAACGGCGCCGGCAAGACCACCGTCTTCAACTGCATCACCGGCTTCTACAAGCCGAGTGGCGGCAGCATCCGCCTCACCCATGACGACGGCAAGGTCATCGCGCTGGAGCGGCTGAACGATTTCCGTATCGCCAAGCAGGCCAAGGTGGCCCGCACCTTCCAGAACATCCGCCTGTTTCCCGGCATGACCGCGCTGGAAAACCTGATGGTGGCGCAGCACAACGCACTGATGCGCGCCTCCGGCTTCACCTTGCTCGGGCTGATCGGCGCGCCCGTCTACCGCGACGCCGAAAAGCGCGCGATTGATCTCGCCACCGAATGGCTGAAGCGGGTCAACCTGCTCGATCGCGCCGACGATGCCGCCGGCAATTTCGCCTATGGCGACCAGCGCCGGCTCGAGATCGCACGCGCGATGTGCACCGAGCCCGCGCTTCTCTGCCTCGACGAGCCCGCCGCGGGTCTCAATGCCCGCGAGAGCGCCGCCTTGAGCGAGTTGCTGCTGTCGATCCGCAACGAGCAGGGCACCTCGATCCTCCTGATCGAGCACGACATGTCCGTGGTGATGGAAATCTCCGACCACATTGTGGTGATGGACCATGGCGTCAAGATCGCCGAAGGTTCGCCGCGCGCGGTCCGCGACGATCCCAAGGTGATCGCCGCCTATCTCGGGGCCGACGAGGAAGAGGCGATGGCCGTGATGGAGAGCGGGTCGTGACCGCTCCCCTGCTCGCGATCCGCGGCCTGCACGCCGCCTACGGCAAGATCGAGGCGCTGAAAGGCGTCGATGTCGAGATCAATGCCGGCGAGATCGTCGCCCTGATCGGGGCCAACGGCGCCGGCAAGTCGACGCTGATGATGACGATCTTCGGCAAGCCGCGCGCCCGCGCCGGCCAGATCCTGTACGAAGGCCGCGACATCACCGACGTGCCCACCCACGAGATCGCGCATTTGCGCATCGCGCAATCGCCGGAGGGCCGGCGCATCTTCCCGCGCATGAGCGTGGCGGAGAACCTCCAGATGGGGGCGGATGCCACCGGATGCACCGATTCGGAGCGCGACGCGACGCTGGCACGCGTCTTCGCGCTGTTTCCGCGGCTGAAGGAACGCTACGCCCAGCGCGGCGGAACCCTGTCCGGCGGCGAGCAGCAGATGCTGGCGATCGCCCGCGCTTTGATGAGCCGCCCCCGCCTGCTCCTGCTCGACGAGCCCTCGCTTGGGCTGGCACCGCTGATCGCCCGCCAGATCTTCGACGCCATCCGCACCCTGAACCGGCAGGACGGCCTGACCGTCCTGATCGTCGAGCAGAACGCCAACCATGCGCTCAAGCTCGCCCATCGCGGCTACGTCATGGTCAATGGCCTGATCACGCTGGCCGGGACCGGCTCCGAGCTGTTGCAGCGCCCGGAGATTCGCGCTGCCTACCTGGAAGGCGGCCGGCACGGCTGAACTAGCCTAAAGGCGCATGACGTGCGGCCGAATGTGGCGAGATATCTCCGCCAATGCCCGTATTTTGCCGGTGACTTCTCTTCAAAATCATTCGAGAATGGCGCCGGTTTGGACCGGGCGTGCCCGGCAACTCCCACAGGCGACCACCCGCGAGGTATCTCATGAAATCACTGAAGCTCATCGGTCTGGCATTCGGCGCGTCCATCGCGCTGTCGAGCGCGGCGTTCGCGCAGGATGTCACCGTCGCAGTCGCAGGCCCGATGACCGGCGGCGAGTCCGCCTTCGGCCGCCAGATGAAGAACGGCGCCGAAATGGCCGTGGTCGACATCAACGCCGCCGGCGGCGTCAACGGCAAGAAGCTCGCGCTCAACGTCGAGGACGATGCCTGCGATCCCAAGCAGGCGCGCTCGATCGCCGAAAAGATCGCGGGCGCGAAGATACCGTTCGTCGCCGGGCATTATTGCTCGTCGTCGTCGATCCCGGCCTCCGAGGCCTACGCCGACGGTAACGTGCTCCAGATCACCCCCGCCTCGACCAATCCGAAGTTCACCGATAGCGGGTTGTGGAACGTGGCGCGCGTCTGCGGCCGCGACGACCAGCAGGGCCTGGTCGCGGCGCAGTACATCGCCAAGAACTTCAAGGGCAAGAACATCGCGATCCTCAACGACAAGACCACCTACGGCAAGGGTCTTGCGGACGAGACCAAGAAGGCGCTCAACAAGGCCGGCATCACCGAGAAGATGTACGAGTCCTACAACAAGGGCGACAAGGACTTCAACGCGATCGTCTCGCGCCTGAAGCGCGACAACATCGATCTGGTCTATGTCGGCGGCTACCATCAGGAGAGCGGCCTGATCCTGCGCCAGATGCGCGACCAGGGCCTCAAGACGATCCTGATGGCTGGCGACGCGCTCGCCGACAAGGAGTACGCCTCCATCACCGGCCCGGCCGGCGAAGGCACGCTGTTCACCTTCGGCCCCGATCCGCGCAACAAGCCGACCGCGAAGAAGATCGTCGACGCCTTCAAGGCCAAGAACATCGATCCCGAGGGTTACACGCTCTACACCTACGCAGCGATGCAGGTCTGGTCGCAGGCGGCCAAGAAGGCCGGCACCACCGACGCCAAGAAGGTCATGGCGGCGATCAAGGCGGGCAAGTGGGACACCGTGATCGGCCCGATCGAGTACGACGCCAAGGGCGACATCAAGCAGCTCGACTACGTCGTCTACAAGTGGGACGCCAAGGGCGGCTACGCCGAGATCAAGGGCGGTGGCACCTGAGGCACCGCCGGGCCTTGGACTGTCAGGTCCGGGCTACCATGCAATCGTCGACACGCCCCGGCTTGCCCGGGGCGCTTCTTTTTGCGGCACGGTCAGACCGCCGCCGGCAGCTCGCCTCCTGCGGCAGCCTGCGCCTTGCGCAGCGCTTGCAGGAGGTCGTTCGGCCGAAACGGCTTTTGCAGGCAGACCACGTCGGCCAGTTGGGGCGACTGCTCCATGAAATCGAGTGCCGTCATGCCGGACACCGCAACGACGGGAAGCCCCGGCGCGCGCTCGCGCAAGGCCGCAATGACGTCGACGCCGTTGGTGTCGCCGAGAAAAATGTCCACGATCGCCGCGTCGAAGGAGCCTTCGGCGAAGGCTTTCACCCCCGCCGCGCCGCTGGCGGCCTCCACAACCTCGAAATGGTTGACCCGGAGCACAATCGCGACCATTGCGCGAACGTCCTTCTGGTCGTCGATGATGAGAACGCAGGGCATTGGGAACAACTCCCGGATATCGAGATCAAAATCGCATGATTCAGACCTGGAACCCGCCGCATCGGAAGGGCATTATGACACCGCCCAGTAAAGCGCATCTTACCCGGTCCCTACTCCGTATTCCCGCCCAAATTAAGTAAGCTGTAACCTTCGGTTGAGTCGCGGCCGCAACGACTCAGGATGCGCGCCCAGAACCCGCTATTGTGGAGCGAGGCTGCAGGGGTCCGAATGACATCGACGGCAAAAGCCAAAACCGATCTGCGAGAGGTGGACGTGCCTACAACGATCGAGCGAGGCACGTTCCTTTCGACGCTGCCGGCGACCCGGGGCGACCGCACCGCAGCATTGGCGATCGTCGGTGTCTCCGCCATCATTTTCGCGGTCGCGGTTCCCTTCGCAGGTATCCCGCTGCTGCCTGTGCCGGCCTTCGTCGCGAGCTATCAATCCGCCCTCGCTGTCTGCGACGTCATCACCGCAGTCCTGTTGTTCTCGCAATTTGCGGTGTTGCAGACCCGCGCACTGCTGTGGCTTTCGAGCGGCTATCTGTTCACAGCGATAGCCGCCGTGGTCCACGCGCTCAGCTTTCCCGGCCTTCTCGCGCCGAATGGGCTGTTTGGCTCAGGCCCGCAGACAACCGCCTGGCTCTATATGATCTGGCACGGCGGCTTTCCGATGTTCGTGCTGGCCTATGTTTGGTGGAAGGGAGCGAACGGAGGGGTCGAAACCTCGGGTCCGGCGCGAAACGCGATCATCGGCAGCTTGCTCGGTGTCGGCGTAGCAGTGACGGCCCTCACCTGGATCGTGACCGCCCGGCACGATCTGCTTCCGGCCCTGTTGAAGGAAGGCGGCGGCTTCACGACGGCGCAGGTGGGCGTGATTTCGTTCGTGTGGTCTTTGAGCTTTGCCGCCCTGATCGGTCTGTGGTTCAGGCGGCCGCATGCGGTGCTCGACGTCTGGCTCATGGCGGCGATGTGCGCCTGGCTGTTCGATATCGCCCTGTCGGGGATCTTCAATTCTGCCCGCTTCGATCTCGGCTTCTACGCCGGCCGCCTCTACGGCCTCTGCGCCGCATTGCTTGTGCTGGCGGTGCTGCTGATCGAAAACGTCCGTCTCCAGGCGAAGACGGTGGGCCTCGTCGGCAGATTGCGCGAGCAATCGGCCTCGGATCGCGACTTCTATGGCAAGCGCCTCGCCCTGTACGGCGCCGTCGTCGAGTCCGCCAACGACGCCATCATCACCAAGTCCCTCGACGGCATCATCACCGGCTGGAACAAGGCCGCCGAACATCTGTTCGGCTATTCCGCCGCGGAGGCCATCGGCAAGCCGATCGACATCATCGTGCCGCAGGATCGGAAGGCGGAAGTCAGGGGGATCCTCAACCGGGTCAGCGGCAACGAGTCGATCGCGCAGCACGAGACGGTTCGGCTCCGAAGGGACGGCCGCGCACTCGACGTCGTCCTCAATATTTCGCCGCTGAGATCGGCCGGCGGAGAGATCATCGGGGCTTCCAAGATCGTCCACGACATCACCGAGCAGAAGCGCGCCAGCGAGGTGCTTCGCCAGGAGACCGAGGAGCGCCAGCGCATCTTCGAGACCTCGCAGGACCTGATCCTGGTCACCGACGGCTTCGGCAAATTCATCCAGGTCAGCCCGAGCGTGAAGGACATCCTCGGCTTCAGCCCGGAGGACCTGATCGGCCACAGCGCGACCGAGTTCATCCATC
The DNA here is from genome assembly GCF_054049755.1 of Bradyrhizobium sp. P5_C11_2. Lineage (NCBI taxonomy): Bacteria > Pseudomonadati > Pseudomonadota > Alphaproteobacteria > Hyphomicrobiales > Nitrobacteraceae > Bradyrhizobium > Bradyrhizobium sp. P5_C11_2. Next base: position 1,813 of record NZ_JBFULT010000200.1, on the reverse strand, counting down.
CCGACGACCTCGAGAAGACGCGGAGCGAGATGCGCGCGGCGCGCCGCGGCCAGATCAAGCGCAGCTTCGAGGCACGCTACTACCACTACGACGGTCACGAGGTCTCGCTGAACTGGATGGGCACCTGGTCGGACCCCGTCAAGCGCCATTTCTTCATCGGCCGCGACCTGACCGACAAGCAGGCCGCCGAGGCCCAGCTCCGTCAGGTCCAGAAGATGGATGCGATCGGCCAGCTGACCGGCGGCGTCGCCCACGACTTCAACAACGTGCTGACCGTCATCACCGGCACGATCGGCATCCTCGGGGACGCCGTCGCCGACCGGCCCGAGCTCGCCGCCATCACCAAGCTGATCGACGATGCCGCCGAACGCGGCGCGCAGCTGACCAAGCATCTGCTCGCCTTCGCCCGCAAGCAGCCGCTCCAGCCGCGCGAGATCGACGTCAATGCGCTGGTGCTGGAGGCCGCCAAGCTCCTGCATCCGACGCTCGGCGAGCAGATCACGATCATGCCGCAGCTCACCGAGGACGCCTGGCCGACGCTGATCGACCCGAGCCAGCTCTCCACTGCGGTCCTCAATCTGGCGCTCAACGCGCGCGACGCCATGCCCGACGGCGGCACGCTGGTGCTGGAGACCCGCAACGTCTTCCTCGACGACGGCTATGCCAGCATGAATGCCGACGTCTCTCCCGGCAATTACGTGATGATCGCGGTCAGCGACACCGGCTCCGGCATCCCGCCGGAGCTGCTCGACCGGGTATTCGACCCCTTCTTCACCACCAAGGAGGTCGGCAAGGGTACGGGCCTTGGGCTCAGCATGGTGTTCGGCTTCGTCAAGCAGTCCGGCGGCCACATCAAGATCTACAGCGAGGAAGGCCACGGCACGAGCGTGAAGATCTACCTGCCGCGCTCGAGCGGCGTGCAGGAGACCGAGTACGAGGCACTCCAGAATGTGCCCATCACCGGCGGCGACGAGAAGATCCTCATCGTCGAGGACGACGCGCTGGTGCGGCAGTATGTCATGACCCAGATCAAGAGCCTCGGCTATACCGCGCTCGAAGCCGCCAACGCGGCCGAAGCCCTCGTCATCATCGATGCCGACAACGGCATCGACCTGCTCTTCACCGACATCATCATGCCCGGCGCCATGAACGGCCGCCAGCTCGCCGACGAGGCGGCACGGCGGCGCCCGGATCTGAAGACGCTGTTCACCTCGGGCTACACGGAGAACGCCATCGTCCATCACGGCCGGCTCGACTCCGGCGTGCTGCTCCTGGCGAAGCCCTACCGCAAGTCCGAGCTCGCCAAGATGCTGAGGACGGCGCTCGCCAGTTGAGCGCGGCGCATGCGTGCGCTATCGCTTCAGCCCAATCGCCTGGAGCGCATGGAGTGCCGTCGTTGAAAAACCTTCTCACCGATATCGCCGGCGTCCGCGTCGGCCACGCCGAGGATGCCAAACTCGCCTCCGGTACGACCGCGATCATCTTCGACTCCCCCGCAGTCGCGGCGATCGACGTCCGCGGCGGCGGCCCCGGCACGCGCGAGGACGCACTGCTCGATCTTGCCAACACGGTCGAGCGCGTCGACGCGATCGCGCTGTCGGGCGGCTCCGCCTTTGGCCTCGATACCGGCGGCGGCGTGCAAGCCTGGCTTGCCGAGCAGGGCCGTGGTCATCGGGTTCGCGAAGCGCTGATCCCAATCGTGCCGGGCGCGATCCTGTTCGATCTCCTCAATGGCGGCGACAAGGCCTGGGGACGCTTTTCGCCCTATCGYGACCTCGGCTACGCCGCGGCCGCGGCCGCCGCCGGCACAGAC
>NZ_JBFULT010000199.1:0-12100 GCF_054049755.1 Bradyrhizobium sp. P5_C11_2 | reverse complement strand
CGCGAGCGGTTGCGCAGGATCGAGGTGCGCTCGGAATCCGTATAGGGATAGGCCAGCGCCTCCTCGACACTCGGCAGCGGCAGATACTGGCCGCGGTCGCGGCGCAATCGGTTGAGGTCGAACGAGGTGGCGAGCTTCTCGGCCTCAGCATCAGTGTCAGCGGTGATGACGGCGACGGCGAGGATCGCCTGCGGTCTCGCGCTCCAGGCCGAGGGCTGGAAACGATTGCGGTAGTGCACCATCGCATCGATCGCGTCATGGGACGCGAAGTGATGGGCGAAGGCGAAGCCCATGCCGACTTGCGCGGCCAATTCCGACGAATAGTCGCTGGAGCCAAGCAGCCAGATCGGCGGCAGCTTGGTGTCGTCGGGCATGGCCACGACGTTGTTATACGGATGCCCCGAAGGGAATTCGCGGGTCTCCCACAGGATCAGCTCATGCAGCCGCTCCAGAAAATCGTCGCCCTCGCGGCGGTCGAGCCGGCTTCTGAGCGCGTAGGCCGTGGCGCCGTCGGTGCCGGGCGCGCGGCCGAGGCCGAGATCGATGCGGCCGGGGAACAACGCTTCCAGCATCTTGAAGCGCTCGGCCACCACCAGCGGCGCATGGTTGGGCAGCATCACCCCGCCGGAGCCGACGCGGATATGCTTCGTCACCGCCGCGATCTGCCCAATCATGACGTCGGGCGCCGGGCTCGCGACGGAAGCGAGGTTGTGATGCTCGGCGAGCCAGTAGCGGACATAGCCGAGCCCATCGACATGGCGCGCCAGATCGATGCTGTTGCGCAGCGCCGCGGCGGGTTTCGTGCCTGTGGTGACGACGGAGAGGTCGAGGACTGAGAGCGGAATCATGGCGGCTAAGCTAAAGCACCGCGCGGCCGCGGCAATGGGGCGAGGGAGCAGAGCTGGCGTGAGCTTGCCGCGAAGGGGGTACGCAGGGCCCCGCGCCTGACGTTGGGACGAAGACAGGCGCCTTCAACTCGCTTTCGTGTTGCCCAACGGCACTTCTAATCGACCGGAAGTACAGAAATGGCATAAAATACTGATTTATATAACAATTATCCTCCATCCGCAGTTCCCACAAAATTCGTAATATCCACAATTTCTCGACGATATTATACAATAGTGGGCAATTTCCCATAATCGATGGGCTGTCGGGGCGACCGCCTTTGGCTTATCTTAGGCCGTCTCAGGCTGGACCTGACTGCCGAACGCCGAAGTCTGGCAAGAATCTGGAGTGAGTGGTGCCATGACCGAGTTGACGACGCCTGCGACAGCCGACGGGCAAGACGCGCGCCTCCAAAATGGACAGCTCTCCTCGAAGCGTCCTGCGATCTCCTTCGAGTTCTTTCCGCCCAAGACCGAAGAGATGGAGCGGAATCTCTGGGACACCATCAACCGCCTCGCGCCGCTCGAGCCGAAATTCGTCTCGGTGACCTATGGCGCCGGCGGCTCGACCCGCGAGCGCACCCATTCGACCATCTCGCGGATCCTGAAGGAGACCGCGCTCCTGCCGGCCGCGCATCTGACCTGCGTCGGTGCCTCGCGCGGCGAGATCGACGAGATCGTCGACCGCTATCACGAGGTCGGCGTCCGCCACATCGTGGCCTTGCGCGGTGATCCCGTTGGCGGCATCGGCACGCCCTACTCCAGCCATCCCGACGGCTACCAGAGTTCTGCCGACCTCGTCGCGGGCATCAAGAAGCGGCATGCCGATATCGAGGTGTCGGTCTCGGCCTATCCGGAGAAGCATCCTGAAGCCCGCGACTTCGACGACGATATCGACACGCTGCAAGCAAAAGTCGATGCCGGCGCGACCCGCGCGATCACCCAGGTGTTCTTCGACAACGACCTCTACTTCCGCTATCTTGATCGCGTCCGCGCCCGCGGCATCAACATTCCGATCGTGCCGGGCATCATGCCCATGCACAATTTCAAGCAGGCGAGAGCCTTCGTCACCCGCGCCGGCACCAGCGTGCCGGACTGGCTTGCCGAAAAATTCGAGGGCCTCGATGACGACGCCGAGACCCGCAAGCTGGTGGCGGCCACCGTTGCCGCCGGCCAGGTGCAGAAGCTCGCGAAGCGCGGCGTCGACACCTTCCATTTCTACACCATGAACCGCGCCGATCTCGTGTTCGCGATCAGCCATTTGCTCGGCATTCGCGCCAAGAGCGCGCAGAAGGCGGCCTAGGATCAGATGACCGTACCCACCTCTCCCAAGCGAACTGCCCTGCTCGACGCCGCCCGCGACCGCATCCTCGTGCTCGACGGCGCCATGGGCACGATGATCCAGAACCTCCAGTTCGACGAGGCCGCCTTCCGCGGCGAGCGCTTCAGGGATTTCCACCGTGACCTGCGCGGCAACAACGATCTGTTGATCCTGACCCAGCCGCAGGCGATCGAGGACATCCACGCCGCCTATTTGCGCGCCGGCGCCGACATCGTCGCCACCAACACCTTCTCCACGACCTCGATCGCGCAGGCCGATTATGACCTCGCCGACATCGTCTACGAGATGGCGCGCGAAGGCGCCCGCCTCGCCGGCAATGCGGCCCGGCGCGTCGAGGCCGAGGACGGCAAGCCGCGCTTCGTCGCCGGCGCCCTCGGCCCCACCAACCGCACCGCCTCGATCTCGCCCGACGTGGCCAATCCCGGCTACCGCGCGGTCACCTTCGACGATCTCCGCAAATCCTATGGCGAGCAGATCAACGGCCTGATCGACGGCGGCGTCGACCTGCTGCTGGTCGAGACCATCTTCGACACGCTCAACGCCAAGGCGGCGCTTTATGCGATCGCCGAGATCACGGAACAGCGCGGCATCGACGTGCCCGTGATGGTGTCCGGCACCATCACCGACAAATCCGGCCGTCTTCTCTCCGGACAGATGCCGGAAGCGTTCTGGCATTCGGTGCGGCACGCAAAGCCCGTCACCATCGGCTTCAACTGCGCGCTCGGCGCCGAGGATCTGCGTGCGCACATCGCCGATATCGGCCGCGTCGCCGACACGCTGGTCTGCGCCTATCCCAATGCCGGCCTGCCCAACGAATTCGGCCAGTATGACGAGACACCGGAGTACATGGCCCGCCTGATCGGCGAGTTCGCGCGCGACGGCCTCGTCAACATCGTCGGCGGCTGCTGCGGCACCACGCCGGACCATATCGCCGCGATCGCCGCGGCCGTGGCCCCGCACAAGCCGCGCATCGTGCCGGAGATCGCGCCTCGCTTGAGGCTCTCCGGTCTCGAGCCCTTCATCCTGACGGACGCGATCCCCTTCGTGAACGTCGGCGAGCGCACCAACGTCACGGGTTCTGCCCGCTTCCGCAAGCTGATCACCGCCGGCGACTACACCGCCGCGCTTCAGGTCGCCCGCGACCAGGTCGAGAACGGCGCGCAGATCATCGACGTCAACATGGACGAGGGTCTGCTGGACTCGGAAGCCGCGATGCGGACCTTCCTCAACCTCGTCGCCGCCGAACCCGACATCGCCCGCGTCCCGGTGATGGTCGATTCCTCGAAATTCTCGGTGATCGAGGCCGGCCTGAAATGCGTGCAGGGCAAGCCGGTCGTGAATTCGATCTCGATGAAGGAAGGCGAGGAGAAATTCATCTTTGAGGCGCAGATCGCGCGGCGCCACGGCGCGGCGGTCGTGGTGATGGCGTTCGACGAGGTCGGCCAGGCCGATACGTTCGCGCGCAAGACCGAGATCTGCAAGCGCGCCTACGACATCCTGGTGAACCGCGTCGGCTTCCCGCCGGAAGACATCATCTTCGATCCGAATATCTTTGCGATCGCGACCGGCATCGAGGAGCACAACAATTACGGCGTCGACTTCATCGAGGCGACGCGCTGGATCCGCAAGAACCTGCCGGGCGCGCACATTTCCGGTGGTGTGTCCAACCTGTCGTTCTCGTTCCGCGGCAACGAGCCGGTGCGCGAGGCGATGCACTCGGTGTTCCTGTATCACGCCATCAAGGCTGGCATGGACATGGGCATCGTCAATGCCGGTCAGATGATCGTCTATGACGACATCGACCCTGAATTGCGTCAGGTCTGCGAGGACGTCGTCCTCAACCGCGATCCCGGCGCGTCCGAACGGCTGCTGGCACTCGCGGAAAAATTCCGCGGCAACAAGACCCAGACCAAGGAGGCCGATCTCGCCTGGCGCGAATGGCCGGTGGAGAAGCGGCTGTCGCACTCGCTTGTGCACGGAATTACCGAGTTCATCGAAACCGACACCGAGGAAGCCCGCAAGGCGTCGAAGCGCCCGCTCGACGTGATCGAGGGGCCGCTGATGGCCGGCATGAACGTGGTCGGCGATCTCTTCGGCGACGGCAAGATGTTCTTGCCGCAGGTGGTGAAATCCGCGCGCGTGATGAAGCAGGCGGTGGCCTGGCTGATGCCGTTCATGGAAGAGGAAAAGGCGCGCAATCTCGCCAACGGCATCGGCACCGAGGGCTCCTCGTCCGCCGGCAAGATCGTCCTCGCCACCGTCAAGGGCGACGTCCACGACATCGGCAAGAACATCGTCGGCATCGTGCTCCAGTGTAACAATTTCGAGGTCATCGACCTCGGCGTGATGGTGCCGGCGGCCAAGATCGTCGAGACCGTGAAAGCCGAGAAGGCCGACATCGTTGGTCTCTCCGGCCTGATCACGCCGTCGCTCGACGAGATGGCGTTCTTCGCCGGCGAATTGCAGCGCGAAGGCCTCAAGCTGCCGCTGCTGATCGGCGGCGCCACAACGAGCCGCGTGCATACCGCCGTCAAGATCGACCCGAGCTATCGCGCAGGTCCCGTGGTGCATGTCAATGATGCCAGCCGCGCCGTCGGCGTCGCCTCCTCGTTGCTGAGCCCTGAGAAGCGCGAGGCCTATGCTGCCGACGTGCGCGCCGAATACGCAAAGATCTCGGATGCGCATTTCCGCGCGCAGGCCGACAAGAAGCGGCTGAAGCTGAGTGCCGCCCGCGCCAACCGCGTGCCGGTCGATTTTGCGGCGACCAGGCCGGTGAAGCCGACCTTCCTCGGCATCAAGAGTTTTGGTGATTACGATCTGGCCGAGTTGGTGCCCTATATCGACTGGACGCCGTTCTTCCAGACCTGGGAGCTCGCTGGACGTTTTCCGGCCATCCTAGACGATTCCAAGGTCGGCGAGGTCGCGCGCTCGCTCTACGATGACGCGCGAAAAATGCTCGACCTGATCGTCAAGGAGAAATGGTTCCGGGCGCGCGCGACGGTCGGCTTCTGGCCGGCGAATGCGCAGGGCGACGACATCGTGCTCTATGCCGACGAGAGCCGGACCAAGACGATTGCGACGCTGCACACGCTGCGCCAGCAGCTCGAGAAGCGCGAGGGCCGTTTCAACGCCGCGCTCGCCGACTTCATCGCGCCTGAAGGCACCGGCGTGCCCGACTATGTCGGCGGCTTCGTCGTCACGGCCGGCATCGGCGAGGATGTGGTTGCCGACCGCTTCAAGATGGCGAATGACGACTATTCCTCGATCCTGTGCAAGGCGCTGGCCGACCGCCTCGCCGAGGCCTTCGCCGAGCGCATGCATGCCCGCGTGCGCCGCGAGTTCTGGGCCTATGCGCCGGACGAAACCCTCTCCCCCGACGATCTGATCCTAGAGAAGTACCAGGGCATCCGCCCCGCGCCCGGCTATCCCGCGCAGCCCGATCACACCGAGAAGGCGACGCTGTTCGAGCTGCTCGACGCGGAAGCCACGTCCGGCGTGACGCTGACCGAGAGCTTTGCGATGTGGCCGGGCTCCAGCGTGTCCGGGCTCTATTTCGCGAACCCCGCGAGCTATTATTTCGGCGTCGGCAAGATCGAGCGCGACCAGGTCGAGGACTATGCCGTGCGCAAGGGCATGACGATCGCGGAAACCGAGCGCTGGCTCGCGCCGGTGCTGAACTACATCCCGGCGCAGGCGGCTGCGGCCGACAAGGCCTTCGCGGCGACGCCCGCGAATGACGAGACGTCCAAGGACCTCGCCTCGCATCCGCCCGGCTGCACCTGCGCGGTGCATCTCGTCTGGCAGAAGAAGCGCGCGGGAGCGGGGTAGGCTCTCGGTGTCGTCCTGGCGAAAGCCAGGACCCATACCGCGAGGTCTCTCCGTGGAGATCGATCGCCGTACCGGACGACGAGCCTCCGTCAAACTGCTCCCTGTGGTTATGGGTCCCGGCCTTCGCCGGGACGACAAAAACTGAAAAACAACCCCATGCACAGTAGAGATGGGGTTGAAAGGCTTGAGGAATTTCATGTGTGGTGCGGCGGTTACTCCGTCGGGCAAAACACCTGTAATATTCCATCATCCCCTGCTGCGTCAGTTTTGCACTCCGGCGGATGCGAGTGCTCTCTCACCTCTTCGGCCCACGCGCGGTGCCCATCCTCCCCTGGAGGGGAGGGTAAGAGGCCTCAGCCCTTCGCACGGCTTCGCATGTGCTGCCGCGGCGCCGTGAACGCAACGCGCGCTCGCCGCGACCAATGGCGGGTCCGCCGTCGGGGAGCAGGGAAAATCAGATGCTGAATGCCCATCAATTGATGTGGACGCAGATTGCCGCCGGCATCTCGGTGCTGCTGTTTGGATTGATGCTGTTCAATCTGGTCCGCATGTGGGGCCGGATGCAGGCCGCGCGGAGCTGGGACAAGGTCGAGGGCATCATCACGGTCTCCAGGGTCGATCGGCCGGCGACGCACGCCTCGGACGATCGGAACGATGCCAGGCCCATCATCCGCTATCGCTATCATGTCGGCGGCCAGGAGCTGGAAGGCGACAAGGTCTTTGTCGGCGGCATCGTCATGACGACGGGGGTGCTCGCCGAAAAACTGGCCGGACGATATCCGGTCGGCGCCCATGTCGACGTCCATGTCGATCCGAAGCACCCGACCGAGGCGCTGCTGGAGCCGGCCGCTGCGCAGAACGTCGCGGCCCTCGTGGCGTTCACGATCGTGTTCGGCTTCATTGCCGCCACCTTGACCGCGCATTCGCTCGCGGGTCGCGTGCTCTACGCCGATCATAACGTTCCGCTGTTCGCGTTCGCGCTGCCGATCATCGTGCTCATCGGCGGCGTGTTCTGCGTCGCCGAGTATGTCAGGACGCGCCGGCTTGCGAGCGCCAGCCTGCGCTGGCCGACCGCGGCGGGCAGGATTACCCATTGCGATGTGATCGAGGAGATCATCGAGGAGAGGAGCGATAACGACGACAAGCCGACGACCACCAAGCTCCGGCATCGCTATCAGGTCGACCTGCGCTACGCCTACAGGGTCGGCAAGCGCGACTTCATCGGCACCGAAGTCAGTTGGGGCGGCACCATGATCTCCGGGCTGCGCGAGGTCGCGGAAAAGGCCGCGGCGCAGCATCACCCCGGGCAGAATGTCAAAGTTTATTACGATCCGGACCAGCCGGGACAAGCCGTGCTGGAGCCTGCGAGCCGGGAAGGCGCGCTGGGTCCGCTGATCGGCGCCGCGGTCTGTGCGATCGTCGGCGGCATCTTTCTGACGATCCTGCTCAAGATCGGGTTTGCGTAGCAGTGTAGCGGCGCTTGATGGCTCACCCCTTCGGCGGTGCCAGCGGTTGCGCGATCTCCCTGAACGGCGCCAGCGCCTCGCAGCGCCCGGCGTGGGCCGACAGCGCCGGATAGCGCGCCACATCGAACAATTGCGGATGCGCCTCGCGGGTGAAGCGGACGACGCAGGCCACCGCGATGTCGGCGTGACCGATACGATCGCCCAGCCAGTATGGCGTCGTCACCTTGGCACGCTCAGCCTCAAGCACCCTCAGGACGTCGCCGATCTGCGCCTCGCAGCGCTCGACCCACAGCGCAAGCTGCTCCTTCCGCAGCACGCGCTCGTAGAGCAGGCTGACCGCCTTGTCGCCGAGGCCTGAGGCGAGCGCGCAGATGCGCAAGTGACGCCGCCRCTCGGCGCCGCTGCGCGGCAGCATCGCCTGCTCCGCACCCACGAGCTCGTCGAGATAATCCAGGATGATCGTGCTCTCGATCAAAGCCTCGCCGTCGTCGAGCACCAGCGTCGGCACGCGGCGCAGCGGATTATAGGGCGCGATCTTGTCGGCATCGCCGAAGGTCGACCACGGCCTGTGCTCGAAGGCGAGCCCGTAGAGCCGGAGCGCGATCGCGACACGGCGGACGAAGGGGGAATCGTATTGGCCGATCAGGAACATGGTAACCGCTCATCTCTGGCGTTGGACACGGCAGGGCCGATCAGTTTCCACGGCAAGATCGGCGCGACGCAAGGAGGATCTTGGAAATGGAGCATTGCGCCGGACGCAACGACGCCGGGACAGCGTCTCCCGGATGCGCTATCAAGGCGGCTATCATGACAGCGACAATAGACATCACGCGCGAGCAGATTGCGGCGACCGAGGCGGTGATCCGCCCCCACATCCGGCGCACGCCGCTGCTCGAGGCTAATCTTGCCGATTTCGGCCTGCCGGCTTCGCCGGTCACGTTCAAGCTCGAGATGCTGCAGCATTCAGGATCGTTCAAGGCGCGCGGCGCCTTTGCCAACCTGCTGCTGCGGCGGGTGCCGGAGGCTGGTGTCGTCGCCGCATCCGGCGGCAATCACGGCGCGGCGGTGGCTTATGCCGCGCAGCGGCTCGGCATCCCGGCCACGATCTTCGTGCCTGACATCACCTCGCCGGCCAAGGCCGAGCGGATCAGGGGCTATGGCGCGAAACTCGTGATTGCGGGCAGCCGCTACGCAGATGCGCTCGCGGCGAGCGAAGCCCATGTCGCGCAGACCGGCGCGCTTGCAGTCCATGCCTACGACCAGGTCGAGACCTTGCTCGGCCAGGGCAGCGTCGCCCTGGAGCTGGAGCAGGACGCCCCCGGCATCGACACGCTGCTGGTGGCGGTCGGCGGCGGCGGACTGATCGGCGGCATCGCGGCGTGGAGCGCCGGCAGGACGCGCATCGTGGCAGTCGAGCCGGAGCAATCGCCGACCTTGCACGCCGCCTTCGCGGCGGGCGCGCCGGTCGATGCGCCCGCGGGCGGCATCGCCGCCGACAGCCTCGCGCCGCGACGCGTCGGCGAATTGATGTTTCCGATCGCGCGGACCCATGTCGAGCGGGTCGTCCTGGTCGACGATGATGCCATCCGGCAGGCGCAGGCGGCGTTGTGGTCGAGCCTGCGCCTGGTGGCCGAGCCCGGCGGCGCGGCCGCCTTTGCCGCCTTGCTCTCCGGCCGCTATCGTCCATCGTCCGGCGAGCGGGTCGCGGTGCTGGTTTGCGGCGCCAACACCACGGCGGTGAATTTCGACAGCTAGCGAGCATCGCATGATCGGGTATCGCGGACTCATCCTGACGCTGATCCTGCTTGCGCTTCCCAGCAACGATGTTCGCGCGCAGGACCGCCCGATCGGCTTCCTGACGCCGTCGAAGAACATCGTCTGCCAGTTCTATGCCGATAACGGCCAGGGCGTGCTCCGCTGCGACATCATGAACCTGGAGACGCGCCCGCGCCGGCCGGCGGATTGCGAGCTCGACTACGGCCACGCCTTCGAGATGAGCGCGAAGGGAGCCGCGGGGCGCATCTGCGCCGGCGACACCGTGATGGATGCCTCGCTGCCGGTGCTCGCCTATGGCGAGGTGTGGCAGCGCGCGGGATTTACGTGCCGGTCGGAGCAGACCGGGCTGACGTGCTTCAACGCCATGCAGCACGGGTTTTCGCTGGCGCGGGCGGAGCAGAAGGTGTTTTGAGCATGCTCCGCGCGCTCTTGATCATTTGCATGGTGTCGATCACGATGGGCACCGCATTGGGCCAGAACGACGTGACTGCCGACAAACCTCCCTCGCTCAGTATCCTTGGCGCCTACTCCTTCAGCGCGGACAAGGTTGCCTACGCCCGCGTCATCCGGGAGCTGATCGATTCCCACGATCCGCCCAATTTCAGCGAAGAGGTGAAGGGAGCCACGGTGAACCAGGCGTAGCCCGCATGAGCGTAGCGACATGCGGGACAGACGGCCCCGCATATCGCTTCGCTCATGCGGGCTACAAGGCTGCCGCGCCGTGGCGGACGAGCGGTGCCCAACGGCAACAGCCGGACGTATTCGCGCACCGCCCGCCTCAACTCCACCTTGCCGAACAAAGTGTCGCATGGTTCATTCCGTGGAAGCTTGGGGACGGCAGATGAATCGGCGGTTGGGGGCGGCAGCGGTCGGCGCGGCGCTTGCGACGATCTCGCTGAACGGCGGCGCACTTGCCGCCGATCTGCCGGTGAAGGCACCGCCAAAACCTGCCGACTTCAATCCGTTCTGGGCCGAGGCCGATTATCTCGCCTGGAGCGTGACGGGCGACAAGCTGCCGGCGCTGGTGACGACGAGCCCGGTCGGCACGCCGCTGGGCCTGGCCGGTGTGCTCGGCCAGCCTGCGACGACCGTGCTGTTCGGCAATTCCAGCGTCAACAACGACTGGCGCTCTGGCGGCCGGATCACCGCCGGCTACTGGTTCGATCCGCAGCGCAGAAGCGGCGTCGAGGCGTCGTTCTTCGGGCTGGAGAACCTCTCGACCGGATTTGCGACCGATACCAACGCCAATCCGATCCTGGCACGGCCCTTCACCAACGCGCTGACGGGACTTCCCGACGCATTATTCGCCGGATTTCCGGGGCTCGCCACCGGCAGCGTCAATGCAAGCGAAACCTCGCGCCTGCTCGGCGCCGGCGCGCTCTATCGCTGGGATCTCGGCGCGTGGAGCGGACAGCGCGTCAGCGCGCTGATTGGCTATCGCTATCTGCGGTCGTCCGACACGCTGACGATCTCGGACACCGCGACAATTCCTGCCTTTGGTACCTTCAGTCCCACCGACAATTTCAAGGCGGCGAGCAATTTCCACGGCCTCGATCTCGGCCTCACCGGCGACTGGCGCAATGGCCCGTGGTCGCTGGAGTGGCGCGGCAAGGTCGCGCTCGGCGCCAATCTCAACAGCGCCGACATTTCGGGCTCGACGATTTCGACCGTGGCCGGCGTCACCACGACGGCCCCCGGCGGCTTCCTCGCGCTGTCCAGCAATATCGGCCATTACAACCAGACCCGCTTCGCGGTGGTGCCGGAGCTGTCGTTGAAGGCGGGCTACCAGGTTGCGCCGGGATGGCGGCTGATCGCCGGCTACGACGTGATGTACTGGACCGGCGTGCAGCGCGCCGGCGGGCTGGTCGACACCACCGTCAATCCGAACCTGGTTCCGCCGGCGGCCGGCGGCGGGCCGAACCGGCCCGCGCCGGTGTTCAACACGACGAACCTGCTGGCGCAGGGGTTCAGCTTCGGCGTGCGGTATAATTATTGACGACGTGTAGCCCGGATGGAGCGCAGCGTAATCCGGGATTCTGTCAGCGGGCGAGAAAGTCCCGGATTGCGCTGCGCTCCATCCGGGCTACGGGCGAGCATCACGCGACAATCGGCACATGCCTCGCCGCCGTCCGCGGCACCGTGCCGTCGAGACGCGGATCGTCGGCGATCTCGATCTGGCGGCGGAACGGGCGGAAGCCGGAGCGCTGATAGAACGCAACTGCCGACGGGTGATCGAAGGTACAGGTGTGCACCCAGACGCGGCGCAGCTCGCGCGACCACGCGAGCTCCAGCGCGCGGTTCATCAGGAAGCGCGCGGCGCCAGTTCCGATCAAGCTTGCGGTGACGCCGAAATAGACCAGCTCGCATTGGCCGGCCTCGCGGAAATCCAGCTCGAGCAGGCCTTCATCGCGGCCGTCCACGGCCAGTGCATAGACCTCGACACCCGCTGCGTGGATGATCGCGGCGAGCTCCGTGTCGTTCATCCGCGCCCGCGAAAACCACAGCCATTCCTCGCCGACGCGGCGATGGAGGTCGCGATACCAGTCGGGCGCGGGCGCATCGACCTTGCGCAGGGCCCACGCGCCAAGCGGATCGTCGCGGCGCGCGGGAGGCGCGGTCATCTCCAGATGGGTGACGACGGCGGCGATCTTGCCGGCGGGGACGTCGGAATAGCCGTTGGGGAGGATCATGGCGGTTTCCTGTGGAGCCGAGCGCGAGCCATATATTCTATGTCGTCCCGGCGAAGGCCGGGACCCATGACCACGAAGGTAGATTGCTTGGCGACGCTGGAACGACGAGTCCCG
>NZ_JBFULT010000198.1:0-12115 GCF_054049755.1 Bradyrhizobium sp. P5_C11_2 | reverse complement strand
CTTGAATTTTGTCGGCAGGGTCCGCTCGGACGTCGAGCCCTTGGTGACGCCGATCTTCACGCCGGGGCGGTCGATGTCCTCGACCGCCTTAATCGGCGAATTCGCCGGGACGAGATAGCCAAGCTCGATTGCCAGCACGGTCTGGCTGAAGCTGACCTCATTGGCGCGGGCCGGCGTGGCGTTGGTCACGGTGAAATCGACCTGGCCGTCGTGGATCGCGGCGACGATGTCGGCGACGCGCTGGAACCTGACATAGTCGACGTTCACGCCAAGTCGCTTCGCCAGCTCGCCGCCAAGATCGTAGGCGAGGCCGTGCGGCTGGCCGGCCGCGTCCGAGACCATCGAGGTCGGACTGCCCGGATAGATGCCGACGCGCAGGCTGCCGCTCGGCGCCAGCAGTCTTGCTTCGCCGTCGGCGTGCGCGGGTGCACCGAGCAAGCTGATGACTGCGGCGGCGAGCAGGGGGGTGCGCGCAAGGCGCCTAGGATGAGGAAGGGTCTTCATGTGAAGAGCCGCCTCATTGCGCGCGGATGTCGGCGGCCTTCAGCACCGGCTCCCATTTGGTTGCCTCGGCGTGCATGTAGGCCTCGAAGTCCTTGGCGGAGGAGCCGACGGGAGCCGCGCCGATCTTGCCGAGTGTCGACAGCACGTTCGGGTCCTGCAACGCCGCCTTCAAATCGGTTTCGAGCTTCGCCACGATCTCCGCCGGCATCTTGGCGGGACCGAGCACACCCCACCAGACCGAGACGTCGTAGCCGGGCACGCCGGACTCCGCGACGGTCGGGACATTCGGCAGCGCCTTGGAGCGCTCGGCGGAAGTGACCGCGAGCGCGCGCACCGGACCGCCTTCGAGCTGGCCGATCGCCTCGGCAAGTGGATTGACGCTGAGCGGGATCTCGCCGGCGATGACGGCGGTCAGCGCCGGTGCGCCGCCCTTGTAGGGGATCGCGACGATCTTGGTGCCCGACATGTATTTCAAGAGCTCGCCGGCAAGATGCGCCGAGGTGCCGTTGCCGGACATGCCATAGGAGAGTTTGTCCGGCTCTTTCTTTGCAGCCGCCAGGAGATCGCCGAGCGTCTTGTAGGGGCTGTCCTTGGCAACCACGATCGCAAGCGGCGACGACGCGACTTCGGTGATCGCGGTGAAATCCTTGAACGTGTCATAGGGCACGCTCGGATAGATGAACTGGTTGAGCGGATGGCCGCTGGCGACCAGGATCAGCGTATAGCCGTCGGGCGCGGCCTGCGTCAGCGCCTGCGAGGCGACGATGCCGCCGGCGCCGGGCCGGTTGTCGATCACGGGTTGCTGGCCCCAGGTCTTAGCCAGCGCCTGACCCAGCGTCCGCGCGAGCACGTCGACCGCGCCGCCGGCCGCATAGGGCACGAGGATGTGGACCGGCTTGCTCGGATAGTTGTCGGCCGGCGCGGCGGTGCTCGCCAGCAGCAGACCGGCACCCAGCAGCAAGCCGCCGATCTTCTTGTTCAAACCCAGCATAGTCCAGCACTCCTAGAGGGCGTTCGCGTCCTGCGGCGGTCTTTCGAACCGTCCCGGACCCCGCCCATGGTTTTTGTTGACGAGACCTGATCTTTTGTACGATAGTACAAATCACATGGTACGCAAGCCCACCAGCAAGGAAACGGCCCGTAAGCCGAACATGCGCGAGGCGATCCTCGCCGCGGCCGAGGAGCTGTTCGCCACCAACGGCTTCAACGCCGTATCCGTGCGCGATATCGYGCAGGCCGCCGGCGCCAATCCCGGCAGCGTCACCTATCATTTCAAGACCAAGGACGGCCTGCTGCTGGAGATCTACCGGCGCCATTGCGGGCCGATGAATCTTCGCCGCTCGGAGTTGCTCGCCGCCGCCAAGCGCGTGCGCGATCTCCAGGATCGGCTGGAAGCGATCGTGCGGGCCTATGTGGTGCCGGCCTTCACCTCGGGCAGCGATCTCGCCGGCGGCGGGGCGCGCTTCACGCGGCTGCGTGCCGTGATGTCCGCCGAGGGCAATGAGGTCGCGCGAAAAATCATCGCGCAGACCTTTGACGACACCAGCCACGCCTTCATCGACGCGATCCACGACAGCCTGCCGCACATTCCGCGCACCGACATCGTCTGGCGCAGCCATTTCCTGCTCGGCGCACTTTATTACTCGCTGGTGACGCCGGACCGCGTCTCGCGCCTGTCGCGCGGCGAGGCCGATGGCAGCGATGGAGCCAGTGCCATCGAGCAGCTGGTGCAGGCGACCGTCGCCGCGTTCCAGGCGCCGGCGCTGGATCAGGCCGCGCCCGCGCGGCGGCGGCCGGCCGTCAGCAGCAAGACTTGAAAGAAACCGTCGAGGGGTGGCGCGGTCTCGCGTTTCCGCTCGCAAACGGACCACGTGACTGGGTGTTGAGGAAATGAACAGGCGGGAGTGCTTGCATCTTTTGACCGGATTGGCCGGAGCCGCGTGGGTGGCCGACGTGCATGCGCAGGCGGTGGAGCCGAAGGCGATCCCGACGATCACGCCGCCGGATCCAAATCCCAAGACGCCGTCGTTCAAGCTGCCGCCGAAGTCCTGCGACAGCCATACCCACATCTTCGGGCCGGCGTCCCGCTATCCGTTCTCTTCGAGCCGGCCCTACAACACGGCTGACGCGCCGCTGGAGGCGTTCCGCAGCGTTCACGAAAAGATCGGCGTCGAGCGTTGCGTGATCGTCAATGCCACCGTGCACGGCACCGACAATCGCGTCGTCACCGACGCCATTGCGCAGAGCGAGGGTGCCTACAAGGGCATCGCCAATGTCAATGATGAGATGTCCGAGAAGGAACTGGCTGCGCTCGACAAGGGTGGCATCTGCGGCTGCCGCTTCGCCTTCCTCAAGCGCCTCGGCGGGGTCRGCGACATGACCAAGTTCCAGCGCATCGTTCACCGCGTCGCCGAGCTCGGCTGGCACATCGACGTCTATTTCGAGCCGGGCACGATCGCCGAATTCGCGCCCATCCTGAGCGCGCTGCCGACGCGCTATGTGATCGATCACATGGGCACGGTCCAGGCGGGGAAGGGGCTCGACGATCCCGGCTTCACCGCCTTGCTCGATCTCCAGAAGAACGACGAGAAGTGCTGGGTCAAGATCACCGGCCTCGAGCGCGCCTCCGCTGCCGGAAAGCCATTCCACGACGCGGTGCCGTTCGCGAAGGCGCTGATCGACAATGCGCCCGATCGTGTCATCTGGGGCACCGACTGGCCGCATCCCAACGTCAAGATCATGCCGAACGACGGCGAGATCGTCGACCAGATCCCTCTCTACGCGGCAGATAGCGCGGTCCGGCAGAAGCTGCTGGTCGACAATCCGGCACGCCTGTTCAAGTTCACCTGATGACGATGATGTACACGCCCACCATTCCGCCGCCCGACCCGAACACGCGCACGCCGAAATTCAAGCTGCCGAAGCTGTCCTGCGACGCGCATTGCCACATCTTCGGGCCCGGGGCGAAATATCCCTATGCGCCTGATCGTTCCTACACGCCGCCGGATGCGCCGCTGGAGGAGTTTCGGGCGCTGCACGCCAAGCTCGGCGTGGAGCGCGCGGTCATCGTCAATGCCAGCGTGCACGGCACCGACAACACGGTGGCGCTCGATGCCATCGCGCAGAGCAACGGCGCCTACCGCGCGGTCGCCAATATCGATGACAGCATCACCGAGCGCGGGCTTCATGTGCTGCACGAGGGCGGTTTCCGCGGCTGCCGCTTCAATTTCGTCCGCCATCTCGGCGGCGTTCCCGACAAACGCGTGTTCGACCGCATCGTCGCGATGGTCGCGCCGCTCGGCTGGCACATCGATCTGCATTTCGATGCGATCGACCTGCCCGAATATGCCGACATGCTGACAAAGCTGCCGCTGAGCTACACCATCGACCACATGGGGCGGGTGAAGGCCTCCGAGGGGCTCGACCAGCTGCCGTTCAGGATTTTGATCGAGCTGATGCAGCGTGATGAAAAATGCTGGGTCAAGATCTGCGGCTCCGAACGCGTCTCCTCGGCAGGCCCGCCCTTCACCGACGCGGTGCCGTTCGCGCGCAAAATCGTCGAGACCGCGGTCGACCGTGTCATCTGGGGCACGGACTGGCCGCACCCCAACGTCAAGGTGATGCCGAACGACGGCGACCTCGTCGACCTGATCCCGCTGTTCGCGCCGGAGGTGGAATTCCAGCAGAAAATCCTCGTCAGCAATCCGGCACGCCTGTTCGAGTTCGACGAATGACGGCGCTGACGATCGACAAGCCGCGCGGGCGGGCCTGGTGGAAGGAGCTCTGGATCCAGGTGCTCATCGCCATGGCGGCCGGCATCGCGCTTGGGATCGTCAATCCCGAGGCGGGTGCCAAGATGCAGCCGCTCGGCGACGCCTTCATCAAGGCGATCCGGATGCTGATCGCGCCGATCATCTTCTGCACCGTCGTGCACGGCATCGCGCATATGGCCGACATGGCACGGGTGGGGCGCGTCGCCATCAAGGCCATCGTCTATTTCGAGATCATGACCACGATCGCGCTGGTGATCGGTCTCATCGCGATCAATGTGCTGAAACCCGGCGTCGGCATGAACGTCGATCCCGCCAGCATCAATGCCAGCGCGATCGAGCCCTACGTCAAGCAGACCGGCGCCATCGGCTTTGTGCCGTTCCTGATGAACATTGTGCCCGCGACGTTCATCGGTGCCTTCGCCGAGGGCAACATCCTCCAGGTTCTGTTCATCTCGGTGCTGTGCGGCTTCGCGCTGGTGCAGCTCGGCGAGCGCGCGGCGCCGCTGGTCAATTTGATCGACATCGCTGCCAAGATGGTGTTTGCGATTGTCGGCTTCGTGATGTGGGCGGCTCCGATCGGCGCCTTCGGCGCCATCGCGTTTACGGTCGGCAAGTTCGGCGTCGGCTCGCTGGCTTCACTGGGTAAGCTGTTGGGCGGCTTTTACCTCACCTGCGTGATCTTCATCATCGTGGCGCTCGGTCCGGTGGCGCGGCTCTGCGGCTTCTCGCTGTTCAAGCTGATCCGCTACATCTGGGAAGAGCTGCTGATCTGCATCGCCACGACGTCGTCCGAGACGGTGCTGCCGCGGATGCTGACCAAGCTGGAGAAGGCGGGCTGCGAGAAGAGCGTCGTCGGGCTGGTGATCCCGACCGGCTACTCCTTCAACCTCGACGGCACCTGCCTGTACCTTGCCGCAGCCTCGGTGTTCCTGGCGCAGGCGACCAACACGCCGTTCGGGCTCGCCGAGCAGATCGAGCTGCTTTTGATCCTGCTCGTGACCTCCAAGGGCGCGGCGGGGATCGCGGGCGCCGCCTTCGTCGTGCTGGCGGCGACGCTGTCGGCCACGGGCAGCATTCCGGTGACGAGCGTCGCGCTGGTGCTCGGCATCCATCGCCTGATGTCACAGGGGCTGACGCCGACCAATCTGATCGGGAACGCGGTGGCGACGATTGCGATTGCCAAATGGGAAGGCGCGCTCGACGGCGAGCGCCTGCGGCGTGTGCTCGACGGCGAGGAACCCGCCGTCGCGGCCTGATGAATTGGCTGCCTGCATAAAGCAGGGAGCCTATGATGCTTACGAATGAGAGAGGGGGAGTCCGTCCCATGAAAACAGGTCTCGTGATCACCGCCCATCCGGGCGATTTTGTCTGGCGCGCCGGCGGCGCCATCGCGCTGCATGCGAAGAAGGGCTATCGCATGAAGATCGTCTGCATGTCCTTCGGCGAGCGCGGCGAGAGCCAGTTCGCCTGGAAGGAGAAGGGCGCGACGCTGGAATCGGTCAAGGCCGGCCGCAAGGACGAGGCGGAGCGGGCGGCCAAGCTTCTGGGCGCCGAGATCGAGTTCTTCGATTGCGGCGATTATCCGCTGAAGCTCACCGAGGCGCATTTCGACCGCATGGTCGACATATACCGCGAGCTCAATCCGAGCTTCGTGCTGACGCACGCGCTGGAAGATCCCTATAATTTCGACCATCCGAATGCCGCGCATTTCGCGCAGGAGACCCGTGTGGTCGCCCAGGCGATGGGCCACAAGCCCGGCGCGCAGTACAAATATTCGGCGCCGCCGGTGTTCCTGTTCGAGCCGCACCAGCCGGAGCAGTGCAATTACAAGCCGGACCTGCTCCTCAAGATCGACGAGGTCTGGAAGGAGAAGTACGAGGCGTTCCAGATCCTCGCCGCACAGAAGCATCTGTGGGGTTATTACGAGCGCGTCGCGCTCAATCGCGGCATCCAGGGCAGCCGCAACACCGGCGTGCCCATGACGTATGGCGAGGCCTATCAGCGCCTGTTCCCGACGGTTGCGGAGGAACTGGCATGAAGCCGGTCGTCGTTCGCAACATCAAGCGAGCCGATCCCGCCGGGATGGCCGAGTACGGCGTCTCGACCGTGCACGAGGCCTATGGCCGCATCGGCTTGATGAAGCCGTATTTGCGACCGGTCTGGCCGGGCGCGGCGATCGCAGGGCCCGCGGTGACCGTGCTGGCGCAGCCTGGCGACAACTGGATGATCCATGTCGCGGTCGAGCAGTGCAGGAAGGGCGACATTCTCGTCGTCGGCTGCACCACAGACAATACCGACGGCATGTTCGGCGAACTGCTCGCGACCTCGCTCCAGGCACGCGGCGTGCAGGGGTTGATCATCGATGCCGGATGCCGCGACGTCAAAGCGCTGCACGAGATGAAGTTTCCAGTGTGGTCGCGCGCGGTCTCGGCCAAGGGCACGGTCAAGGCGACGCTCGGCTCGGTCAACATTCCGGTGGTCTGTGCCGGCGTCAACGTCGATCCCGGCGACATCATCGTGGCCGATGACGATGGCGTGGTGGTGGTGCCGAAGCGTTATGCCGCCGAAGTCGCCGAGAAAGCGAAGAAGCGCAACGCCGATGAAGGCGGCAAGCGCAAGCGGCTTGGCTCGGGCGAGCTCGGTCTCGACATGTACAGCATGCGCGAGGCCTTAGCGAAGGCCGGCCTCGTCTATGTCGACAATCCCGAGGACGTCTGAGCGAGACAAGAGAAGCGGAGCGGGCGGATGGATCGTCTCAAGCTGAAGGCCGTGCTCGGCAGTCATCCCCATGTCCAGGCGGTGAAGAGCGGCGAGCTCCGCTCCGATCGCTTCGACCTCGATTTCATCGAGTACACGCCGACCAACACCGCATTCAAGCCGATGGTGCGTGAGCAGGCTTTTGACGTCTGCGAGATGGCGATCGTCACCTATCTGATRGCAAAGGCGCACGGCAAGCCGCTGGTGCTGCTGCCGGCGACCATGCTCGGCCGCTTCCAGCATTCCTACGCGCTGTACAATCCCGCGCATGGAACGCTCGGGCCGTCCGATCTCGAAGGCAAGCGCGTCGGCATCCGCTCCTTCACGACGACGACGGGCGCGTGGATCAGGGGTATCCTCGCCAACGACTACGGCGTCGATCTTAACAGCATCCGCTGGGTCACGTTCGAGGATCCGCACGTCGCCGAATATGTCGACACCACCGAGCGGGCACCGAAGGACAAGAAGATCTTGCAGATGCTGCTCGACGGTGAGCTCGACGCCGTCCTCGGCGAGGCGTCGAACGATCCCAAGCTCAAGCCGTTGTTCTCCGATCCGGCCGCGGAGGCGGCGACATGGTACGCCCGGCGCGGCGTCGTGCCCGTCAATCATCTCGTGGTCGTGACCGAAAAGCTCGCGAAGTCGCATCCCGACGTCGTTGCGGGCGTCTATGATCTGCTCAAGCGGAACAAGGTGCAGGTGGGGCCTGCGGTGACGCCGGACCCTGTCCCGTTCGGGGTCGACGCGAACAGGAAATCGTTGGAGCTGATCGTCGACTACGCATTCCAGCAGGCGTTGATTCCGCGTCGCTATGCGGTCGAGGAGCTCTTTGACGAGACGACACGAGGACTGAACTGATGTCGGACCCCAGGCGATGGCAGATAGGACTGGTCGGCTATGGCGAGGTCGGCAGGATTTTGGCCGAGGATCTGCGCCAGCAGGACATCAGGGTCGCGGCCTATGACACCAAGCTTGGCGGCGAGCAGGGCGCCGCTCTGAAAGAGCATGCTGCGAAGTGCGGCGTGGCGCTGGCGGCGTCTCATGCCGAGCTGACCGCGAAATCCGATTTCATCATCTCCGCCGTCACCGCCAGCCAGGCCGTGCCGGTGGCAAAGGCTTGCGCGGGTGCGATCAACCAGGGCACCTGGTTCCTCGATTTCAATTCGGCCTCGCCCGGCGCCAAGCGGCGCGCGGCTGCGCTGATCGACGGCGCTGCCGGACGCTATGTCGAGGGTGCGGTGATGACCTCGGTGCCGCCCTATCGCATCAAGGTGCCGCTGCTGCTCGGTGGTCCCGGCGCAAGGGAGCTCGAGCCGCTTCTGAATGCGATCGGTTTCGCGGCCAGGGTTGCCAGCGACAAGCTCGGTGTTTCATCTGCGGTGAAGATGTGCCGCAGCATCATGATCAAGGGCCTCGAGGCCATGGTCATCGAAAGCTTCACCACCGCGCGTGCCTATGGCGTCGAGGACGCGGTGCTGGCCTCGCTGGCGGAGACGTTCCCCGCGATCGACTGGGAGAAGCAGGGCGCGTATTTCTTCCAGCGCGTGATCGAGCACGGCCGCCGCCGTGCCGAGGAGGTGCGCGAGGTCGCCGAGACCGTGCGCGAGGCGGGGCTGACGCCGTGGTCGGCGCAGGGCACTGCCGAACGGCAGGCCTGGATGGCCGACCTCGCCGATGAAGGTTTGTTCGGCGCGAAGGGGACGAAGGAGTTCGCGCGCAGCGCCGATTGGCGCACCGAGGCGGATCGTATCCTGGCGAAGGTCAGGCGTTGATGTCGAGCGCGGGCGCTCAGCTCAGGGCTGGGCCGCCGTCGCGATAGGTCGAGATTTCGTCGCGCGCGAGCTCGATCAGGTCGATCAGGCTCTTGGCTTCGCGCACGACTTGCTCCTTGGCGCGCTCGGTGCGGAATTCGGTGAGGATCGCTCGAATGCACTTGTCGGCGGTATCGAGCGTCAACAGCGCGCGGGACATGTCGTTCTGGGTCTGGATTGCCGACATATCGAGGCCCGACAGGACTTCGCCGATGCCATTCAGTCGCTTGACAGCCGCCTCGGCAGGCGTGCTGGCCCGAATGGAACGGTAATCGATGCTGCTGAATGCGCTGAACATGTCCATACTCCCCACAGAACGCAGACGTCAGTGCAGGCCTTAGTATGATCCGTGTGGCCCGTAGCGCAATGCGCGCAGCTACGGTCAGGGATTCTACCGGATTCGGGGAGTGGGGAAGGTCAGCGGTATCATCGAACAGAATAGGTCGGATGATTAGCCGCGCTTCCCGATAATCTTACCGTTGGATGCGACGAGCCTGCCCTCCTTGTACACGGAGCGCCCTTGCGGCACCCCGACAACGGCCTCGGGAATATGTTCCGCATTCAGCGCCACGAAATCGGCCTTGGCGCCGACGCGCAGGCCGTAGCCTTCGAGCCGGAGCGCCTTGGCGCCGGCTTCGGTTACGACATCGAACGCAACGCGCAGCTCTTCATCGATGTTAAACCCCGAACGATAGCCAAGCGTCGTCGCCCGGCGCAGCATGTCGCCGTCGCCATAGGGCCACCAGGAATCGCGGATGTTGTCGTTGCCGCTGAAGACGGTCACGCCGGCGTTGCGCAGAGCTAGGATGGGCGGAAAGGGACGGGCGCCCGGTGCGTTCGTCATGATGGCGACGCCGGAGCGGGCGAGAACATCGGCGATCTTCTTGAGGTAATCTGGCGAGATGTCGCCGAGCCCGTACGCGTGACTGACTGCGACGCGTCCCTCCATGCCGAGCGCGCGCGTGCGCGCCGCGATCTGCTCGATCTCGAAGGCGCCGAGTGTGCCCATGTCGTGCAGATGGATGTCGACATCGACGCCGTGCCTATTGGCGACGCCGAACACGACGTCGAGATGCCTTTCGACGTCGCGATCGAAGCTCGCGGGATCGAGCCCGCCGACGAGGTTGGCGCCAAGGCGGATGGCCTCGTCGAGCAGCTGCGGCGTGCCCGGGCTCGACAAGATTCCGCTCTGGGGAAAGGCGACGAGCTGGATGTCGATCAGGCCCTTGTACTCCTCGCGCACGCGCAGGATCGTCTCGAGCGATTTCAGGCCGACCGAGCCGTCCACCATGACATGGCTGCGCATCTGCGTGGTGCCGTGGCCGATGCAGAGATCGAGCTGGTTGCGCGCGCGCACATCCATCGGCGCGGCCTCGGCCATGTTCTGGGCCTGGAAGGCCACGCGCTCATGCACATCGAATCCGTCAGTACATGGCTTGTGCGGCCGCCAGGCATCGCCATAGAAGCTGGTGTCGAGATGGATGTGGCCCTCGACGAAGCCGGGGACGACGAGGGCATCCTTGAGATCGATCGTCTCGGCACCGGCGGGTGGCTGGTCAACGGACGTGATCGCGGAGATACGGCCATCCCTGACCGCGATGTGATGCCGCGCTCCGCTGTCGAAACGCGCATTCAGAAAGATTGCTTCGAAGGCCATCCAGTTCCTCCGTTGATCGATTGCGCCGATAGTCGCGTAAGTGATGGCCGCAGCGCAATACGTGCGAAGATCGGGCGAGCCGGTTAGCGCCGGGGTTTGAACAGCGTGGGCCGCGATCGCTCGAACGTCTGCCGGCCGCTCTTGAAGCCCATCGCGACATCCGGCAGCTCGGCGATCGCGAAGCGGCTGTCCTGGGTGTCGAGCACGATGAGATCGGCGGGCTTTCCGACCTCGATCCCGTAGTCCTTCAGGTTCATCAGCCGCGCCGGCAGCTCGGTCACAAGGTCAAGGCAGGTGTCGAAATCGCTGACGGAAGCGTGCGCGACGTTGGCATAAAAGTTCGCCATCCGCAGCAGCGACGCATCGCCGAACGGCGTGAAGGGATTGAGCACGTTGTTGGTGGCGACCGAGCACAGCACGCCGCCATCAACGAGCTTGTGGGCGAGCGTCAGCCCGCGCGGCGCGTTGTGGGTGGCTTCGCGGCCCATCAGATAGAGGTCGGTCGCGGGCAGCACGGTGACGGCGACGCCGGCTTTTGCCAGTTGCGCGGTGGCCGCTTTCAGCGGCTCCGGCGGCAGCGCCGAGAGTTTCGTGGCATGGCCGATCGCCACGCGCCCCTGGTACTTGCGCCGCTCGGTCTGCCGGCAGACTTCGTCGAGATGCCACCAGRAGGGGTCGAGATCGAAGTCGAGATGGAGATCGACGTCGACGTCGAATTCCTCGGCGAGATCGAAGATGCGTGCGAGATGCGCGTTCGGGTCGGTGTCCATATAGGGGCAGCCGCCGATCGCCTCGCCGCCGTCGCGCAGCGCCTGGACCAGGAGCTGGTCGCTGCCGGGATCGTTGGTCAGGCCTTCCTGCGGAAAGACGCAGAGCGACAGATCGATCGCCCAGGCATAGTCGCGCTTGAGCGCCTTCACCGCCTCGAAGCCGCGCAGGCCAATGCGCGGATCGATCTCGACATGCGTGCGCATGCGCGTCGTGCCGTGCACGATTGCCCGCTCCAGCACGCGAGCGCCGCGCGCGTAAACGTCCTCGATCGTAAAATCCTTCTTCATCCCGGCCACGGCGCGGATCGCTTCCGAGACGCTGCTATGATTGTGTCCGCAGCGTCCGAGCAGGCACGCCTTGTCGAGATGGATGTGGGTGTCGACGAAGCCGGGCAGGGCCAGCCGGCCGCCGACGTCGATCTCGACGGCGTCGCAGGTGAGCCCAGGTCCGATCGCGGCGATCCGTCCGCCCTTCACGCCGATATCGACGGGCGCGGCGGATGAACGCAACAGGGCGTTGCGGAAGATCAGGTCGAAGGCGGTTTGACTGGTCATGGCGTCGGATTCGAGTGTGTTAGCCTAGCGGAAGCTGCGGGAGCGGGCAGCTCCAGATTGTGTGCAGTTTTGGCACTGAATTGTTCAAAAAATATGCATGCAGTTTGAGGCAGGAATTGTAGAATGCGGGCGCTCCCGGAGAACCCGCCATGTCCGCCCCCGCAAAAGCCGAAGCCCGCCCGATGACCGATGCCGAGATCGTGGAGGCCTATCTCACGGCCTCGATGATACCCGATCCCGATGCCGCTGCGGCCTACATGAAGCCGGGGACGGTGATCACGTTCACCA
>NZ_JBFULT010000197.1:0-12155 GCF_054049755.1 Bradyrhizobium sp. P5_C11_2 | reverse complement strand
GCTCAATGCGAGYAGCGCGCCCGGCGCCGACTGCTACGTGATCGACTACAAGATGCCCGACATCAACGGCATCGAGCTGGTGGGCCGCCTGCGCCAATCCGGCGCCGATACGCCCGTGATCCTGATCACCGGCTATCCCGACGGAAACATTTCGGCCCGGGCCACGGCAGCGGGCATCAAGGACGTCATTTTGAAGCCGCTGCTCGACGAAAACCTGGTCAAGCGCATCCGCCACGCCATCCAGCACAGGCCCGGCGACTAGAGCGCGATGAATCGCGCCTCGTTTGTCGTTTGAGCATGATCTTTCGGAAAATCGATACACACTTTTCCGGATCATGCTCTGACCTAAGGGATTTTACGTAGGTAATCTCCCTTAAGATATCGCTCGAAATTTCCGGATTGCACGATCTCGCGTAGCAAGGCTCCATCACAACGGAGATGGCGCAGATGCTGACCCAGACCTTCAACACCCAGGCGATCAAGACCCAGATCAACGGCAGCAGRATTGCACCGTCTCATCCCGTCTCCGACCAGTTCGGCGCAATCGCCGGCCATGTCGGCCTCGTCGCCACCGAATTCGCCTACCGCAAGGACGAGGAGATCTACGGCGAGGACGAGCCGGCGGAATATGTCTATCAGGTCGTCTCCGGCGCGGTGCGCAGCTACAAGCTGCTCTCCGACGGCCGCCGCCAGATCGGCTCCTTCCACCTTCCGGGCGACGTGTTCGGCCTCGAATCCGGCGCCACCCATCGTCTTGCCGCCGAAGCCATCATCGACACCACGGTACGCCTGGTGAAGCGCGCCAGCCTCGAGAAGGCCGCCGGCACCGATGTGCAGGTCGCCCGCAAGCTGTGGGCCATGACCGCCGGCGAGCTCCGCCACGCCGAGGACCACATGCTGCTGCTCGGACG
This sequence comes from Bradyrhizobium sp. P5_C11_2, assembly GCF_054049755.1. NCBI lineage: Bacteria > Pseudomonadati > Pseudomonadota > Alphaproteobacteria > Hyphomicrobiales > Nitrobacteraceae > Bradyrhizobium > Bradyrhizobium sp. P5_C11_2. The sequence continues at coordinate 11,244 of NZ_JBFULT010000197.1, read as the reverse complement.
CAAGACCGCGATGGAGCGGGTTGCGACCTTCCTGCTCGAAATGGACCGCCGCCTCGCCGTCGCCGGCATGATGGCGCTGCCGATGTGCCGGCGCGACATCGGCGACTATCTCGGCCTGACGCTCGAGACCGTGTCGCGCGCGCTGTCGCAGCTTCACACCCAGGGCATTCTCGGCTTCTCGGGCGCCCGCCAGATCGTGCTGCGCAACCGCCAGCGCCTGCACAGTCTCGACGCTTGATCTTCCTCCCACCACTTGGCCGGCTGGACCCGTTTCAGCCGGCCGTTTCTTTTTGCCGCGATCACAGGGTGTGGCGCCGGGTTTCCGGCATCACCAGGAGGATCAGCAGAAAACCGGTCGCGGCAATGCTGGCGAGGCCGATGAAAGCGGTGGCATTGCCGAACTTGTCGCTGACATAGCCGCCGAGCACGGTGCTCAGCGCTGCGCCGATGCCGGTCGCGGTGCCGACGATGCCCTGCGCGAGATTGAAATGGCCGCTGCCGAAGGCGACGTCGGCGACGATCAGCGGGATCATCACCGCGAACACCGCCGCGGTGAAGCCGTCGAACACCTGCACCAGCACCAGCAGATAGGGATCGCGCACGGTTGCGAACAGCAGGCCGCGAATCGCCAGCGCGCCGAACCCGATCAAGAGCAACGGCCGGCGGCCCCAGAGCTGCGCCTTGCGCCCGACCGAGGGCGACAGCAGCGCCACGATCGCCTGCGGCACCACGATGCAGAAGGCGACGAGCACCGTCGCCCACTGGCTCGACCGCGCCGTCACCGCGCTCGCCATCAGCGGCATCATGGCAGCGTTCGCGAGCTGCAACAGCAGCACGCTGAGCGCGAACACGATGAGCGGCCGCTGCCGGATCAGGTGCCAGATATTGGTGTCGCCGCGATCCTTCGCCTCACGCGGCATCTCGCCGTGACAGCGCGCGATGTCGACTTCCTCCTCACGAATGCGCGACAGCGCGATCAGGGTCGGGATCGCGAGCAGGAAGGTGACCAGGAACACCGAGCGGCTCGACAGCAGGTAGCCGGCCGTGCCCATCACCGCCGCAGCCACGCCGTTGCCAAGCGACGCGAAACGCGCATTGCGGCCGAGCCGTTCGCCGATGGCCAGCGGCCCGACCAGGCCCAGGCTGATCGCCGCGATCGCAGGCCCGAGCACGCAGCTTGCCGCCGCGTGCAGCGTGGCCGCGGCCACCACCACGGGGAAGATCGGCATGGCCGCATAGGCGAGCGCGCAGAAGCCGATGGTCACAATCGCCAGCCCGGCGACCAGCCGCTCGGATTTCGCGGCATCGATGATCGCCCCGCCCGGCATCTGCCCGACCAGGGCGACGATGCCGCCGATCGAGAGCACCAGGCCGATCTCGACCTGGGTCCATTTTTGCGTCGTCAGATAGACCGCGATGAAGGGACCGAATCCCGTCTGCACGTCGGCAAGGAAGAAGATGAACCAGTCGAGGCCGCGCAGACTCTGGCGCGACGGCGCCGGAAGGCCGCCCGGCGGCGGCGCGGCGACGTTGTCCTGTTCAACGTGGCGGCCGCGATCCTCGGTGGCATGGTTCTGCTTGCTCGACAACAGCACAGGCGGCCATCCCTCCCCGCGCCTCACTGAATCGCTTGCAGCGGTTGCAGGCTACCCGACGCGCCGAGCACGACGATCGGCGTGTCTTCCTTGTATTCCGGCGCGGCCGCGACCTGCGCCTTGGTCAGCTCCAGCGTGATACTGTCCTTCTTGTTGGCGATCTTGCCGAACCGCATCGCGTTCCAGTCCACCACGATCCTGCGGCTGCCGACGCCGAGGAAGCCGCCGAAATCGATCACGGCGGCGCGCACATGGCCGGTGCGATCGACGATGATGTCGACGATGCGGCCCATGTCCTCGTTCGCCGCGCTGAGCACGTCACGGCCGAGCACACCATGCGCGTCGCTTGCGCCGATGATCGTCACCGAGGGCGGCGGCGCGGCATCCTTCGGCGTGACGGGCACGCTTGGGGCCGGCGGCGCCACCGGCGGCGGCGCATTCACTTCACTTGGGGGCGCGGGCTGCTCCTCCGCGGCGCGCGACACCGCGACGGTCAAGCCCGCGACGATGGCAACGCTCAGGATCAACCAGCCAACGGCACGCATATACCCTCCTCGCGGTTCACCCCGCTAGCGCGCCAGCACGATCGACACCTGGATCTGGCCGCGCGTGCGCAGTACCTCCAGCGCCACGTCGTCGCCGTGGCGACTGACGCGCAGATCGACGCTGGACTCGCCCAGCCGCAGGTCGTGCAGGATCACCTCGTTCAAGAACGCCGGCAGATGCGGATTGCGCAGCCGGATCTCGCCGCGCGCTACGTCGAACTCGATGCCCAGCGCCGCCTCCAGCAGCGTGAACGGCGTCGCGCTGGCCCAGGCTTGCGGCGCGCAAGCGACCGGATAGAGCGTCGGACCGCGCCGCTTTTCGCGCCGGAAGCCGCAGAACAGTTCGGGTAGCCGCCGCAGATCCATATAGGTCGCGGCGTCGAACAGGCCCTTGAAGACATGCGCCACCGAATGCTTGAGCCCGTAACGGGCGAGCCCGAGCGCGATCAGCGCGTTGTCGTGCGGCCAGATCGATCCGTCATGATACGACATCGGATTGTAGCGCACCTCGCCCTGCGCGACCGTGCGGATGCCCCAACCCGAGAAGAAATGCGATCCCATCAGGTCGGCGGCAACCAATCGGGCGCGGTCCTCCCGGATCATGCCGCTGAACAGGACCTGTCCGGCGTTCGACGTGCGCACCTTGCAAGGCCGCTTGTTGCCGTCGAGCGCGAGGGCGTAGGTGCGGAGCTCCTCGCACCAGAACGCCTTCTCGAAGCGCTCGGCCAGTGCCCTGGCTTCCGCCTCGAGCTGCCGCACACGGTCCGGCTTGCCGAGCCGCAGCGCGCAACGGGCGGCGAGCTGCTTGGCCGCGTAGACGTAGCCCTGGACTTCGGCCAGCGCGATATTGCCTTCGGCCAGCTGGCCGTCGGCATGGAAGATCGCGTCGTAGGAATCCTTCCAGCCCTGGTTGGCGAGCCCCTTCTCGGTCGCCCGCTGATATTCGACAAAGCCGTCCTGATCGGGATCGCCGGGTCCGTCGATCCAGGCGAGGCCTGCCTCGATTGCAGGCCACAGCTCGATCAGCGTCTTCTCGTCGCCGGTGCGCTCGAAATAGCGCCCGGCGAGCAGCACGAACAATGCGGTGGAATCCACGCTGCCGTAATATTGCGCGAACGGCACCTCCCGAAGCGCCGCCATTTCGCCGCCCCGCATCTCGTGCAGGATCTTGCCGGGCGCGGCGTCCGCGAGCGGATCGACCGCCTTGGCCTGGAAATGGGCGAGCCGCCGCAGCACGCCCTTGGCGACCCGCGGATCGACCCACAGCATCTGGAGCGCAGTGATCAGTCCGTCGCGGCCGAACGTCGTCGAGTACCAGGGTATGCCGGCATAGGGATAGCGTCCCTGCGGCGTCTCCGTCATCAACATGTTCAGGTCGGCCATGGCCTGGCACAGGACCTCGTTGAAGATGTTGTTGGAGGTTTCGATGCTGGCGGCGCCCATGGTCGACTGGCGCATCTCGCGCCGATGCGCAAGCAAGCTCTGGAAGAATCGCGCGGGCTTCTGCGCCGGCGGCGGGTTGCAGGACACGGCCACGAACAGCGATTTCGCCTGGTGTGGCTCCAAATCGAGCTCCCAGGTCGCGGCATTGACCGACAGCCGCGTCGGACGCGGGTCGAAATGCAGGCCGGTGCTGCGCTCGGCATCGTCAAGACCGCGATAGTCGAACAGGACGTCGGTCGGCCCCAGCAGCCGGCTCGTTCCGATGCCACGGCGCGGGCGACGCTCGCCGCGGACCTCGAACAAATCGGCGAAGTCGTTGTCGAACAGCAGCGTCAACGCGAAGCCGGCCGGCCGGTCGCCGTGGTTCTGCACCCCGATGCGCTGATAGGCCGTGCCGCGCCACAGGAAGATCGTGCGCACGATGTGCAGCAGATCCTTCTGAAGAACGATGCGGCCCTGGCGATAGATGTCGGGGTTGGTGAGATCGACGGTCAACGCCGAATTGTCGTCGCGCAGGTTCGAGCCGAGCAGCAGCGGCTGGAGATCGTCGAGCACGAGCTCGAGCCGGGCGAGATAGCGCGTGTCGTGGTGAAACAGCCCGTCCGGCCCGCCGGCCGACGCGCCGATGTCGCCGTGACTGTCGAGCACGATGAAGGTGTCGTCGTGCTTGAGCGAACGCCGCGGGCGCGCGGCGGGGCCCGTCATCGGAATATAGAACGCCTGTTCCGCGACGGCCTCCACCGTCTGCGACACGGAGATGATCTGGGTTATGGCTTCGGCTGCCATGAGCTGCTCCCCTGCATCCTGTTTCGGAACGCAACCGACGCGAACGTGACCGTTGATTTACGCGGCGGCTTGCGCGAGCCGGCTCATTTCCTGCGTGACCAGTTCACGGTAGGGCCCGTGGCCCTGCATCAGACGCTCTGGCGAGCCGTCCTCGATGATCTTACCACCCTTCAGGACGACCACGCGGTCGAAATTGCGCAGCGTCGCGAGCCGGTGTGCGATCGCGATCACGGTGCGGCCGCGCATCAGGCGCGACAGCGCCTCGCGGATCGCCTCCTCCGATTCGCTGTCGAGAGYAGCGGTCGCCTCGTCCAGCAGCAGGATCGGCGCGTCCTTAAGGAAGGCGCGCGCAATCGCGATGCGCTGGCGCTGGCCGCCGGACATCTTCACGCCGCGGTCGCCGACCATCGTGTCGAGGCCTTCCGGCAGGCTCTCGACGAAATCACACCGCGCCGCAATCGCCGCCCGCAGCACCTCGTCATCGGTCGCATTGGGTCGGCCGTAGCGGATGTTCTCGCGGATGGAGCGATGGAACAGGGAGATGTCCTGCGGCACGACCGATATCGCTTCGCGCAGGCTGAGCTGGGTCACCATTGAGATATCCTGGCCGTCGATGGTCACACTGCCATCGTCGACGTCGTAGAAGCGTTGCATCAGGGTGAACAGCGTCGATTTGCCGCCGCCGGATTGGCCGACGAGACCGACGCGCTGGCCGGGTTGCAGCCGCAGGCTGAACCGCTCGAAGATTTTTTCGTTGCCGGGATAGCCGAAGGTGACGTTGTTGAACGCGATCGCGGCGCCGCTCTTGACCAACGGCTCCGCCTCGGGGTGATCGCGCAGTTCATGCGGCACCAGCAATGTTGCGATCGCCTCCGTGAGCCGCGCGACGTGCTGGGTGACGTCGACCAGCGCCACGGCGAGATCGCGCGTGGCGTTGAGGATGGACAGGCCGAGCGTGCAGACCAGCACGACGTCGCCGGTGGTCGCCTCGCCCTGCTGCCAGAGCGTGATCGCCCAGGCCATCAGCGCGACGGTCAGGACAACGGTCACGCCGGCATGGGTGAGCCGCAGCTTCTCCAGATAGCGCAGGCTGCGGCCGCGGGCGGTGAGTTCCCGATTGACGGTGGCATCGAACCGTTCGTGCTCGTGGCTGATGCCGCAGAAGGCGCGGACCAGCGGCATGTTGCTGATGACGTCGATCATCTCGCCGTCGACCACGGCCGCCTTGTCGGCAAAATCGTCATGCAACGGCTTGCCGGCGGCGGCGAGACGGAACATGGCGATCACCATGCCGCCGGCGATCACGATCAAGCCGAGCGCCATATAGGGACTGACGGTTCCAATCAGCGCGATGGCCGCAACTGTGGCGATGCAGGGCGGCAACACATTCCAGACGAACATGTTCTCGACCGTGAACACCGCGTTCGATGTGGCGGTAATGCGGCTGGTCAGCATGCCCGGCATGCGGTCCGAGAAATAGCTCGGCGCGTGGCCGGTGAGATGGCGAAAAATGTCACGGCGCAGATCGCCGGTGACGCGGACGAAGGTGAAGCTCGCGGTCCAGCTCGCGATCCGCCACAGGAAATTGTCGGCGGTGATCAGCGACATGAGGAAAATGACTGCCAGCCATACGCTGCCGCCGTGCGAGGGGCCGCCCGACAGACTGTCGACCAGGGACTTGACGCCATACTGCGTGCCCACGGAGCAGGCAACCGCCGCCACGACGGCGGCCAGGATCACCAGATGCGCAGCCAAACGACGCCGGAGATAGCGCAAGACAAAGGCAAATGGCCTGCGCGCGTATCCAGAAAGATGATCCATAAGGCTGAGACCCCGTTAAGATTTCGAATTTTGTTAGTTGCCGATTGAACATCGACCACTCCGCCTCGGTTCCCGGGCCGGGCGATCACGACATGCGGATGCGGACGATCTGAGAAGAGGTGATGGCAGCATCGAGACGCATGCCAGATGTGTCGCATAAGTAACGTTCGTTGAGAGGAACTTCGCAACTGCGGGAACGTTCCCTTGGCTGGCATGCCGGTGCCGAACACAGGCGGGGGCTTTTCAACGTCCATGATCGTACAGAGGAGATGGTGAGATGCGCATCGCGCAGGTAGCTCCGTTGACGGAGGCTGTTCCACCCAAGTTATACGGCGGCACCGAGCGGGTGGTGCATTGGTTGACGGAGGAGCTGGTGGCCCTGGGACACGACGTCACGCTGTTCGCCAGCGGCGACTCGCAGACCTCGGCGAAGCTGGATGCGCTATGGCCGAGGGCGCTCCGGCTCGACGGTTCCGTGCGAGACCCCAACGCCTTGCACATGGTGATGCTGGAGCGCGTGCGGCAAAAATGTGACGACGAGGAGTTCGACTTCCTCCACTTCCATCTCGATTATTACCCATGGTCACTGTTCTACCGCCAGCCGACGCCGTTCGTGACCACGCTGCATGGCCGGCTCGATCTCCCCGAGCACCAGCCGGTGTTCAATACCTTCTCCAAGGTTCCGGTGATCTCGATTTCGAACGCGCAGCGGCGGCCGGTGCCGCAGGCGAACTGGGTGAAGACGATTCATCACGGGCTTCCGGAGAACCTGCTGACGCCGACCCCGGCGAAGCAGGAATATCTCGCCGTGCTCGGCCGTATCGCGCCGGAAAAGGGCGTCGATCGCGCCATCAGGATCGCGACCCATTGCGGCATCCCGCTGAAGATCGCGGCCAAGGTCGATCGCGCCGACCAGGATTATTATGACGAGTTGATCCGGCCCATGATCGAGAACAATCCGCTGGTGGAGTTCATCGGCGAGATCAGCGATCACGAGAAATCGGACTTCCTGAGCGGTGCGCTCGGGCTGTTGCTGCCGATCGACTGGCCGGAACCGTTCGGCCTCGTGATGATCGAGGCCATGGCCTGCGGAACGCCGGTCGTCGCCTTCAACCGCGGCTCGGTGCCGGAGATCATCGACGAGGGCCTGACCGGCTTCGTGGTCGAGGACGTCATCAGCGCAGCCGGCGTCGTCAAGCGCCTTCCGCAATTGAACCGTGCCGCGATCCGCAAGCAGTTCGAAACGCGCTTCACGGCGCGGCGGATGGCCCTGGACTATCTCGCGTCCTATCGCAGCCTGACCGAGGCCCAGGCGCCGCGGATCAAGCTCGTCAGCAGCGCGGAGTAGTTGCGCCAAACCTCCGCTGTCGTCCCGGACCAGCGCGCCCGAAGCGCGCGCCGATCCGGGACCCATACGCCGCAGCAAGAGTTTTGCGAAGACTCGTGATGACCAGTCTCGCCCAAAAACTTCTCCCTGGGGCTATGGGTCCCGGCCTCCGCCGGGACGACACTGAATATCTTGCGACAGCGCCCTACCCCACCAGCGCCCGCTTCGGCTCCACGATCTCGAACATGCGCGGAAACTCGTCCATCAGGCCCATCAGCTCGGCGAGCCGCATCGGGTTGCCGGCGAGCTTGACCTTGCCGGCCGCGACGGCTTCCGGGAAGCTTGTCAGCTTCGCGATCACCTCGTCGAGCGTCGACCGCGCAAGCGTAAAACTGGCATCCGCGCCGTCCGCCTGCACGCCCTCGGTGTAGGTGAGCGCGCAGTTCTCGAGGTTGAGCACGAAGGTCTCGCCGGTGTCGGAAAAGCGCCAGTTCAACACGATGTGGTTGCCCTCGGCCTTGGGGCCGTTGAGGCGGATGCCGAGCACGTCCCAGAGCTGCCCGGTGCGCAGCGCCGCCAGCGTCTCGCGCGGCATCGGCGGGCGCGGCGGCGCCTTCGGCATGCCCTGGCGCAACTCCTGGGCGCCGAACAGATAGGCGTTGCGCCAGGTCGCGCTCTCGGCGGCGTAACCGAGCTGCTCGAGCGTGTCGGCAAGCAGGTGACGCGCCGCCGCATTGTCGGGCTCGGCGAAGACGAGATGGCCGAGCGCCTGCGCGACGAAGCGGAATTCCCCCTTGTCGAAATCGACCCGCGCCCGCGCGAGGATGGCATCCGCTCCACCCATGTACTCGACATACTTCTTGCCCGAGGCCACCGGCGGCAGCGGATCGAGATTGACCGGATTGGCGTCGTACCAGCCGAGATACTTTTGGTAGATCGCCTTCACATTGTGCCGGATATGGCCGTAATAGCCGCGGCCGTGCCAGGCGCCTTCGAGGCTCTTCGGCAATTGAATGGTCTCGGCGATCTCGGCGGCGGTGAGGCCGTGGTTCATCAGGCGGATGGTCTGGTCGTGCGCGAACTTGTAGAGATCGCGCTGCTGCCGGATCATGGTGCCGATGCGCTCGCGCCCCCACACCGGCCAGTGATGCTGGCCGCACATCGCCTCCGCCTTGCCGTCCCAGAGCTGCAAGGCCTCATTGAGGTATTTTGACCAGGCCAGCGCGTCGCGCACGTCGGCGCCGCGGAACGGCAGCAGGTTGTGGAAATTGTGGGTGCAGTTCTCGGCGAGGTTCAGCAGCTTGTAGCGCGGAATGAAGAAATGCATCTCCGCCGGCGCTTCGCTGTTCGGCGCCATCTGGAATTCGAACTCGACGCCGTCGATGATCCGCTTGTCGCCGGTCGCCATGATCAGATCGGTGGGACGCAGCAGCGCGACCGATCCCGCCGCCATCGACTTGCCGAGGCCGCAATCGACCTGCCCTCGCGCCCCCTTGGCGAGGAACGGGCCGAACTGGTACTGCGCCCGGCGCAGCATCGACGGTCCCGCGATGATGTTCTCGGAGACGGCGTGCTCCATGAACAGGTTCGGCGCGATGAGCGGCACGCGATCTGTGGCGAGCGCATCCGCCTCCAGCACGCCGCGCGCACCGCCCCAGTGATCGGTATGGGTGTGGGTGAAGATGACAGCCGCAACCGGCCGCGTGCCGCGGTGCTTGTAATAGAGTTCGAGCGCGGCGCGGGCGCCTTCGATCGAGGTCAGGGTGTCGACGACGATGACGCCGCTGTCGCCCTCGATCAACGTCATGTTGGCGATGTCGAGCCCGCGCACCTGGTAGACGCCGGGCACGACCTCGAACAGGCCGTGATGCATGTTGAGGCGCGACTGGCGCCACAGGCTCGGATTGACCGTCGGCGGTGCCTCGTCAGTGGAGAGAAAGCCGTAGGGCTCGAGGCTCCAGACCGTCCGTCCTTGCGGGTTCGATACCTTGGCGTTCTCGAGCGTGCCGAGAAAGCCGCGCGCGGCATCGTCGAAATCCCGCGTGTCGGAAAACGGCAGCGCATTCAGCATCGCCGTTTGTTGCGCGATGACGGACGGCGTTGCGTCCTTCGGCTCGCTGTTGGAGATCTCGGTCATCTCTATATCCTCCCGGCCTGTTGCGATCATCTAACCGCATCTCGCGGTCGATTGCCATCGCTAGCCGAGCAGCACAGGCGCCCTTCCCTTCTCCCCTTGCGGGAGAGGGTGCACCGTCTATGCGGCACTCAGTGCATCCCCAGCACCCGCGGCAGCCACAGCGTCAAATCGGGCCAGTAGGTCACGATGACGAGGAAGCCGAGCATGGTGATCAGCCATGGCAGCACCGCGACCGCGAGCTCGGTTATTCGCATTCGCGCGATCATGGACGCGACATAGAGGTTCAAGCCGACAGGCGGATGGCAGAGGCCGACCTCCATGTTGACGTCCATCACGATGCCGAAATGGACGAGGTCGATGCCGAGCTTCTTCGCCGCCGGCGCCAGGATCGGCGCCATGATCAGGATGATCGAGTTCGGCTCCATGAAGTTGCCGGCGAGCAGCAGCAGGATGTTGACGACCAGCAGGAAGCCGACCCAGCCGAGGTTCTGCGCCGCGATCCAGTCCGCGAGCGTCGACGGCAGGTTCTCGTTGGACAGCACGAAGGAGAACAGCACCGCATTTGTGACGATGTAGAGCAGCATCGCGCTAGTGTTGGCGGCGCGGAGCAGCACGCGCGGCACGTCCTTCAACCCGATCGCCTTGTACACGAACACCGCGATGATGAAAGAGTAGACCGCGGCCATCGCGGCCGCCTCGGTGGCGGTGAACAGGCCGCTGTAGATGCCGCCGATGATGATGACGACCAGCATCAATCCCCAGATGCTCTCGCGGAACGTCCGCACGGTCTCGCCCCAACTCGCCTTCGGCAACCGCGGATAGTCGCGCTTGCGCGCAAGCCACCAGGTGACGATGCAGAGCATGACGGTCAGCATCGTGCCCGGCAGCAGGCCCGCGACGAACAGCGCGCCGATCGAGGTGTTGGTCGCCACCGCGTAGACGATCTTCGGGATCGACGGCAGCATCAGGATGCCGAGCGAGCCCGCAACCGTGATGATGCCGGCGCCGAAGTGCATGGGATAGCCGTGGCGGACCATCTCGGGCAGCACGATGGCGCCGATCGCCGCGACAGTGGCGACGCTCGAGCCGCACACCAGCGCGAACATCGCGCAGGCGACGATGCCGGCGAGGCCGAGACCACCATGCCAGTGGCCGATCAGCGAGGTCGCGAAGTTGATCATGCGGCGCGCGACGCCGCCATGGGTCAGGAAGTTGCCGGCGAGGATGAAGAACGGGATCGCCATGATCTCGAAACCCTCGATGCCCGTGAAGAGCTTCATCGAGACGGCCTCGATCGGCACCGTGGTCAGCGTGAACAGGAAGGTCATCACGGTGAGACCGAGCGCGATCGAGACCGGGATGCCCGTCAGCATCAGCGCGATCAGGAGCGCGAACACCGTGGCGGCACGCATCCAATGCGGCAGCTCCAGCACGCCGGCCTTCTCGGCGAAGCACATGGCGAAAATCAGAATCGGCGCCAGGATCAGGATCACGCCGAGCGGCGAGACTTTTCGCGCCGCGGCTTTGGTCGCGGCGCCGGCGGGCTGCGGGTGCAGCGCCGGCGAGACGTCGGCCTCCACGCCCTCGACA
>NZ_JBFULT010000196.1:0-12203 GCF_054049755.1 Bradyrhizobium sp. P5_C11_2 | reverse complement strand
TCCAGGGGCGGCGCTGGTGGGCTTCTTTGTCATTTCTCATTTATGACTGACTAGTCAGTCATAGTCAACCGGAGAATTGGTCGAAGGGTCGAGCACCAACACATTAGCGTTGACTAATTCATTAGCTTCAGCTAATAGATTTGCATGATCGAAGCCGCCCAAAACTCCGTCACCGCCGTGATGCGCGCCCTTGCCGATCCGACCCGCCGCGCCGTGTTCGAGCGTGTGTTCGAGAGCAGGGAGATCAGCGTCGCCGAACTGACGCGCGGCTCGGGCGTGACCCAGGGCGCGATCTCGCAGCACCTGAAATCGTTGAAGCAGGCGGGCCTCGTTGCCGAGCGCGCCGAGGGCCGCAACGTCTACTACCGCGCCGCGCCGCAAGGCCTCGAGCCGCTGGTGACCTGGATGGATCATTACGGCGTCTTCTGGCGCGAGCGCTTCCAGAACCTGCGTGACCTCTTGAAGGAGATCGATCCGTGAGTGCTGCCGAGTTGAAAGCTGAAACCCAAGACAACATCCGGGACATCGTCATCGACGAGGTGCTCCCTCACGCGCCGGAGACGATCTGGAAAGCGCTGACCAGCGCCCAGCTGATCGCGCGCTGGCTGATGCCGCCGACCGGTTTCGAAGCCGTCGAAGGCAACGCCTTCACGTTCCAGACCACCCCGGGCGGCTCCTGGGACGGCGTGATCCATTGCCGCGTTCTGGAGGTCGTGCCGAACCGGCGCCTCGTCTACGCCTGGAAGGGTGGCGACGCGCGCAACACCGGCTACGGCGCGCCGCTCGACACCGTCGTGACGTGGGCCCTCTCCCCGGTCGAAGCCGGCACGCGGATCCGCCTGGTTCATGCCGGCTTCGTCCTGCCCAGGAACGAGTCGGCCTACACGGGCATGAGCGGCGGCTGGAAGAAAGTCGTGCGGCAGCTCGACAGCATCAGCAGCGAAGAAAAGTAAGGAGTTATCGCGATGACCAAGCCCTTTACCGGCGGCTGCGCCTGCGGCGCGATCCGCTATTCGATCACCAGTGAGCCCCTGTTCAGCAATCACTGCCAGTGCCGGGACTGCCAGCGGGAAAGCGGCAGCGGCCATGGCTCGTACATGACCTTTGCACGCGCCGGCGTCACCGTGACGGGCGAGGCAAAACACTGGGACATGGTCGGCGACAGCGGCAACGTGAAGACCCGCGGCTTCTGCGCGCAGTGCGGCTTGCCGGTTTACCTGACCTTCGCGGCCATGCCCGACATCTTCACCATCCGCGCCGCGAGCCTCGACGAGCCCGCCCGCTACAAGCCGCAAGTCGTCACCTACGCCGCGCGCGGACATGAATGGGATCGCCTCGATCCGAGCTTGCCGAAATTCGCGGGCATGCCGCCGGGGTAAGGCGAAGGCGTTAGCCAAAATCGAGCACCATGCGGCCGTCGATCTTGCCGRCCTTCATCCGCTCGAAGACGTCGTTGATTTGCGCCAGCGGCACCTTGGTCACCTCGGCCTTGACCTTGCCGTCGGCGGCGAAAGCGATGGCCTCGTCGAGATCGCGGCGGGTGCCAACGATGGAGCCGCGCACGGTGATGCGCTTGAGCACGACGTCGAAGATCGGCGTCGGGAATTCACCCGGCGGCAGACCGACGAGGCTGACGGTGCCCTTCCGCCGCACCATCTTCAGCGCCTGGGCAAAGGCAGCGGTCGAGACCGCCGTCACCAGCACGCCGTGCGCCCCTCCCCCGGTGGCTGCCAGGACCTTGTCCACGGCATCGGCTGCAAGCGCGTTGACGGCGAGATCGGCGCCGGTCTCGCGGGCGAGCGCAAGCTTGTCCTCGGCGATGTCGACGGCGGCGACCTTGAACCCCATCGCCTTGGCATACTGGATCGCGACATGGCCGAGCCCGCCGACGCCGGAGATCGCGACCCACTCGCCGGGCCGCGCCTCGGTCTCCTTCAGGCCCTTGTAGGTGGTGACGCCGGCGCACAGGATCGGCGCAACGGCGGCAAAATCGACCGTCGCCGGCAGTTTTGCGGCGAAGGCGGCCGAGGCGATGACGTATTCGGCGAAGCCGCCGTTGACGCTGTAGCCGGTGTTGTGCTGGTGCTCGCACAGCGTCTCCCAGCCGGTCTCGCAATATTCGCAAGATAGACACGCATCGTGCAGCCAGGCGACGCCGACGGCATCGCCGACCTTCAGATTCTTCACACCTAGCCCGAGCGCGGCAACGATGCCGGCAACCTCATGGCCGGGAATGAAGGGCGGAACCGGCTTCACCGGCCAGTCGCCGGAGGCGGCGTGCAGATCGGTGTGGCAGACGCCGCAGGCTTTGACCTTGACCAGGACCTCGCCGGGACCGGGCTGCGGCACCGGAACATCCTCGATCACCAACGGCTTGCCGAATTGCTTGACGATTGCGGCTTTCATGGTCGGCATGGGTCTGCTCCTTTGCATTGCAAGGGCAGACTAGCGACACCCGCACGGCTCTCATTGATTGGAGTCAAAGAGTCCAATGTTTGCGCAGGGGATGCATCACGACAGCGAGATGACAGCAGCTCCGCCGCAACCGGCGCCGAGCTCAGCCATGAAACTTCAAACCATCGATAATTTTATCGATCACCTTGCGCTCGGCGCGCATCGCGATGCCGACGAGATTGAGATCGGCACGCGCCACCGCCCTCACCGCCTCGCGATTGGCGGCATCATGCGTGGTCTTGAACATGTCCTCGGTATAGACCGCCGGCTTGACGTTGCGCGTGAGCGCCCGGTCAAGCGCGCGCGACAGCGCCGGACCGTCGGCGCCGTAGATCAGGATCGGCTGGCCGATCAGCGCGTGATATCTTGTCCCCGAGCCGTCCTCGTAGGGCTCACCGATGCACTCGGGAAACGCAGCCGCGATGCCGCTGGTGAGGAAGGCCGCGACATTGAGCTTCTGCCAGGCCTGAAGATCGCTGCGGATCACGACGGCGATCTTGGTGTCGAATTGCATCTTTTCTTTCCGCCGTCATTCCGGGGCGGTCCAAAGGACCGAACCCGGAATCTCGAGATTCCGGGCTCGATGCTACGCATCGCCCCGGAATGACAGCAAGAGAAATTCAACCCTTCGCGTCGCAAGCCCAGGCGCGGATCACGCATTCCTTGCCGCCGTATTTGTAGCATTCGCGGGTGGCGGCATTGAGCGTGGCCGAGATCTTCGGCTTCACGGCATAACCATAGGCGCCGCACGGGTTGGAGAGATCGACCGACATTGCCGCGCAGGCGCGCTTCATCGTGACGGTCGTGCAATCGCCCTTGCACTGCTTCTGTGCCACGCTGCGCGCCTCGTGCTCGGCGACATAATCATAGGCCTGGCCATAGGCGCCGCACTTGCCGACCGCGAAGGCACCGGCCGCATGCGCATCCGTGATGTGGCGAGCGCCGGCGACGCAAACCGACAGCGCAAAGAAAAACATCGCGCAACGGCGCGCGACGACGTTCGAAGCCATGGAATCCCCTCCCCCCAAGGCAGGTGGAGGCGACTGTAAGCGCGGCTCGTTTCCACTTGGTGAACGAGTGGTTGAAAAGCGGTGCCGGGACGAACAGAAGAAATATACATCTTATGGTTGTATTTTTCAATCGCTTCATTTAAAGTCGTCGAAGCTCCAAGCAGAGAGCCGGAGGAGGCGACCATGCGTCCAATCAATACAATGCTGTTGGGAACGATTGCGTCGGCGTGTCTGATCGGACTTCCGCCGGCGCGTGCGCAGTCGGTGAACTGGACCTGGACCAACCAGTACGGCTCGACCCTGGCCATTACCAACTTCAACTCGAACACCGGCGCGATCACGGGGACCTACACCAACAACGCCGCGAACAGCTGCGATGAGGGCAAGCCGCAAGGTGCCACGGGCTGGCTGGCCTATGGCAACACCGGCACCGCGATCAGCTTCTCGGTGAATTTCCTCGGCTGCGGCTCGACCACCGTCTGGACCGGGCAATTGAACAATGCGACGGGATTCCAGGGATTGTGGTATCTGTCCCTCGGCGAAGCGGTCGCGTGGAACGGCATCAGCGCGGGCGCCGACACATTCACGTTCAGCAGCGGCGACAAGGCCCTCCTGACCAAGAGCGGCGTCGAGCTGAAGGCTGCCGGCAGCGAGAAGCTCTCGAACACCAAGAAGTAGGCGAGTGATGGACGTCGCTGCGTAGGGTGGGCAAAGGCGCGAAGCGCCGTGCCCACCATCTACATCTCAATCTGGGATTGGTGGGCACGCTTCGCTTTGCCCACCCTACGCAGCGTCATCCCCGTCGCGCCGCTTCCAGCGCCTGCGGCGTGTCGATGTCGAGGAAGGCGCCCTCGCCGTCGACCGGCACTTCGGCGACCGCTTCCGTATGCCTGGCGATGAGGTGGCGCGCGCCGACATCGCCGTCGAGCGTCATCAATTCCTTGAAGAAGCGGCGCGACCACAACACGGGATTGCCGCGGCGGCCTTCGCTGACGGGCACGACGATGAGATTGCCGCGGTCCGGGGCGAAACCATCGATGAGACGGTCGATCAGGCCGGCATCGATCAGCGGCATGTCGCCCAAGCAAACCACGGCGCCATCGCAACCATCAGGCACCGCCGCGATGCCGGCCTTGACCGAGCTTGCGATACCGCCGGCGAAATCCGGATTGCGGACGAATCTGACCTTGAGGCCGCTCAGCGCCTGCTCGACCAGCTCGGTCTGATGACCGGTGACGACGATCACCTCGGATGCCTTGGAGGCCAGCGCCTGCTCGGTCGCGATCAGCACCAGCTTCTTGCCGTCGAGCTCGGCCAGAAGCTTGTTCGGCCCGCCCATCCGGGTCGAGCGTCCCGCCGCAAGCACGATGGCCGCGACATGGCTGTTGCCCTCGATCTCCGGCTCGGCGCGCGGCTGCGGCCGCGTCACGATCTCCATCAGCAGCCCGCCGACGCCCATGCCCATCAGCTCGGACCGCGTCACTTTGATGCCGGCCAACAGCCGCATCAGCACCCAGTCAAACCCGTTCTCGACCGGCGAGCGGGCGCAGCCCGGCGCGCCCAGCACCGGCACGCCGCCGGCGCGCGCAATCAGCAGCAGATTGCCGGGATCGACCGGCATGCCGAAATGCTCGATCTCGCCGCCGATCTCGGTAACCGCCGCCGGAATCACGTCGCGGCGGTCGGCGATCGCCGACGCCCCGAATACGATCACGAGCTCGGCGCCAAGGGCGAGCAGCTCCTTGATCGCAGCCGACAGCGCCGGCTCCTCGTGCTGGACCCGGCGCTCGGCGATGATGCTGGCGCCGGCCGGCGCGAGCCGCTCGGCGGTGACGCGCAGCGTCTTGTCGATCACCTTGGAGGACAGGCCCGGCAGCAGCGTCGAGACCACGCCGACGCGCTTGATCACGTAGGGGGCGATCTTCAGCACGTCCTTGCCGGCCGCCTTCACCGCGGCATCGCGCAAGGTCCCTTCGACGCCGAACGGAATGATCTTGACGGTGCCGACCATCTCGCCCTCGACCACCGGCTTGTAGGCGGAGAGCGTGGCAAAGGTGATGGCTTCGTCGACGTTGTTGACGCGGTCGACCGCAGCGCGGTCGATCACCAGCACGCCCGGGCGCGCGGCGAACAGATTGGCGCGGCCGGTGAAGGCGCGCTCGACATGGATGCCCTCGCCGCCGATGGCCAGCGCGATGCTGGCGGCGGCGACATCCTCGGAAACGTCGCCCTCCTCCATCCGCACCACGACGACGTCCTTGATGCCGGCGCGCGTCAGGGCCTCGACCTCTGCCGCGCCGATCGTCGTACCTTTCTTCAGCACCAGCGATCCCTGACGCAGGGTGTGGACGGTCACCCCGCCGATCGCATCCCTGGGGCTCGCCGGGCCGAATTTCATGCCGCTTCTTCTTTTTCTTTGGGTGGTAGCCTGAGCACCGCCGTGATCTCGGCCATGATCGACACCGCGATCTCGGACGGCGAGACCGCGCCGATGGCAAGCCCGATCGGCGCGTGGATGCGCGCGATGTCGCTGTCCTTGGCGCCCTGCGCGCGCAGCCGGTCGCCGCGCTTGGCATGCGTCTTCCTCGAGCCGAGCGCACCGATATAGAAGCAGTCGCGCTCGAAGGCGTGCAGCAGCGCCGGATCGTCGATCTTCGGATCGTGCGTCACCGCGACGAACGCCGTGTAGTGATCGACATTGAGCGGCGGCAGCGCGGTGTCGGGCCATTCGGCGACCAAGGGAACGTCGGGGAAGCGCTCGGGGCTCGCAAAGGCCGTGCGCGGATCGACGACGGTGACATCGTAGCCGAGCGAGCGCGCCAGCGGCGCCAGCGCCTGGCTGATATGGACCGCGCCGACGATGACGAGCTTTGCGGTCGGCGCGTAGACGTTGAGGAACAGCTTCTTGCCGCCGACCTCGACATTGGCGCTCTTGCCCATGCGAAGCTGCTTCTCCAGCTCGGCGCCGAGCGGATCCCTGGCAAAATCCCTGGCCTTCACCAGCCGTTGCTCGCCGCTCTCGGTGTCGGTGACCAGAATGACCGGCCGCCGCGCGGCGCGCTCGGCGTTGAGTTCGTGCAGGATCTCGAGCTTCACGGCTAGCCGACCTTCTCGACGAAGACGCGGATGGTGCCGCCGCAGGACAGCCCGACATTCCAGGCGGTCTCGTCGGCGACGCCGAATTCCAGCATCCTCGGCTTGCCGCTCTGGATCACATCCATGGCCTCGGTGACCACGGCGCCCTCGACGCAGCCGCCGGAGACGGAGCCCAGGAACGTCCCGTCGTCATTGATGACCAGGCTCGAACCCGCGGGCCGCGGGGCCGAGCCCCAGGTCTCCACCACGGTGGCCAGCGCGACGCCATGGCCGGCCTTCTGCCAGTCCTCCGCCGCCTTCAGAATATCCTCGTCGCGATCGAGCATGGGTGGCCTCTCAAGCTGCGGAACGGATCAGGCTGCGGTGATGCGGCGGCAACGGCCGGGAGAGCGTGGTGATCAGCTCCTGGATCGAACTCAAATTATGTACGGGGCGGAATTCGTCAACGTGCGGGAGCATCATTTTGATGCCCTGCGCCTTGGCCTCGAAGCCGCCGAATCGCAGCAGCGGGTTGAGCCAGATCAACCGCCGGCAGGAGCGGTGCAGCCGGTCCATCTCGAAGGCGAGCTTGGAATCGGCCTCCCGCTCCAGCCCGTCGGAGATCAGCAGCACGATGGCGCCCTGGCTCAGCACGCGGCGCGCCCACAATTTGTTGAAGTTGTGCAGCGAGGCCGAGATCCGCGTGCCGCCGGCCCAGTCCTCGACCGCGGCCGAGCAGCTCGCCAGCGCCTCGTCGGGATCGCGCTGCCGCAGCGCGCGGGTGACGTTGGTGAGCCGGGTGCCGAACAAGAACACCGAGACGCGCTTGCGGGCGTCGCCGATGGCGTGGAGGAAATGCAGGAACAGGCGGGTGTATTCGCTCATCGAGCCCGAGATATCGAGCAGCGCCACGATCGGCGCCGGCTTCTCGATCCGCCCGAGGCGATGGATGTCGATGATGTCGCCGCCGGTGTGGAGCGAGGCGCGCAGCGTACGGCGCAGGTCGAGCCGCAGGCCGCGCAGATCGGGCCGGCGCCGGCGCGTGAGCAGCTCGGCCTGCGGCAATCTCATGCGCTCGACGGCGCGCAGCGCTTCCGCGATCTCCGCCGCGCTCATCTGCGCAAAGTCCTTCTTCTGAAGGATTTCCTTGTCGGAGACCGACAGGCGCAAATCCTGCTCCTGATGCTGCGGCGTCTCCGTCATCCGCGGCTGCGACAGCGCCTCCTGCACCCGGCGCGCGGCCGCCGGCGGCTTCTTCTTGGCGCCATCCGGAAGCGGCACCGAATCCAGCATATGCTTCCACTCCTCGGAGGCGCGGAAGAACAGGTTGAAGGCCTGCTTGAAGACCAGCGCGTGCTCGTGGCGCTTGACGAAGATCGCCTCCAGCGTGGTGAAGACGTCGGACCGGTTGCCGATGTCGATCACCTGGAGCGCGTTCACGGCGTCGATCACGGCCCCCGGCCCGACCGGCAGCCCCGCCGCACGCAAGGCACGGGCAAAACCGACGATGTTGTCGGCGAATTGCTCGGTCAGCTCCGGCGCAAGATGGTTGATGGCCATGGGTCCACACTCTCAGCCGTCATTCCGGGGCGCGCGAAGCGTGAACCCGGAATCTCGAGGTTCCGGGTTCGATGCTTCGCATCGCCCCGGAACAACAACGATCAATTCTCGCTCGTCGCGTCCTTCAGCACCTTCTGCAAGGTGTCGCCCTGCATCCGCGTGATGTCGTCCTGGTACTTCAACAGCGCGCCCAGCGTGTCGCCGACCACTTGCGGGGTCAGTGAGCGGGCGTCGAGCTCGGACAGAGCGGTGGCCCAGTCGATGGTCTCGGCGACGCCCGGCGACTTGTAGAAGTCCTGGTTGCGCAGCGCCTGCACGAAGCGCACCACCTGCTGCGACAGCTTGGCGGAGATGCCCGGCACCCGCGTCTTGACGATCGCGAGCTCGCGCTCGGCTGCGGGATAATCGACCCAGTGATACAGACAGCGACGCTTCAGCGCGTCGTGGATCTCGCGGGTGCGGTTCGAGGTGATGATGACGATCGGCGGATGCGGCGCCTTCACGGTGCCGAACTCGGGAATCGTCACCTGGAAGTCGCTGAGGATTTCCAGGAGATAGGCTTCGAACGCCTCGTCGGCACGGTCGAGCTCGTCGATCAGAAGCACCGGCGGGCCCGCGACATCGGGCTCCAGCGCCTGCAACAGCGGCCGCTTGATCAGGAAGCGATCGGCGAAAATATCCGATGACAATTGGTCGCGGTCGGTGTCGCCGGCGGCTTCGGCCATCCGGATCGCGATCATCTGCGAGGCGCTGTTCCACTCATAGACGGCGGACGAGACGTCGAGGCCTTCGTAGCATTGCAGGCGGATCAGCTTCCGCCCCAGCGCCGCCGACAGCACCTTTGCGATCTCGGTCTTGCCGACGCCGGCCTCGCCTTCGAGAAACAGCGGCCGGCCCATGCGCAGCGACAGATACGTCACCGTCGCGAGCGAGCGCTCCGCGAGGTAGCCGCGCGACGTCAGGAGTTCGAGCATCGCATCGACCGATGCCGGCAGGGCCGTGAGAGTCATGAAAGAGCCAGTCTCGCTAAGCCCTCACCGGGGGCAAGTGTCGGGCCAGTTGATCCGGCCCACTCATTCCTTGGCGTTGGCGGCATCGACAGCACGCCGGGTCAGCACCCCGATGAGATGCGCGCGGTATTCGGCGCTGCCGTGAATGTCGCTGTTGAGGCCTTCCGCCGGCACCTCGATGCCGTCCAGCGCCTTGGCGGCGAAGCGCTTCTTCAGCGCCTCCTCGAACGCGGTGACGCGGAACACGCCTTCCGATCCGGCGCCGGTGACGGCGACGCGCACATCCGACGGACGCCGCGCCACGAAGACGCCGACCAGCGCATAGCGCGAGGCCTGGTTGCGGAATTTGATGTAGGCCGCCTTCTTCGGCAGCGGGAACATCACCTTGGTGATGATCTCGTCGGCTTCCAGCGCGGTCGTGAACAGGCCCTGGAAATATTCCTCGGCCTTAAGGCGGCGCTTGTTGGTGACGATGGTGGCGCCGAGCGCGAGCACCGCGGCCGGATAATCCGCGGTCGGATCGTTGTTGGCGAGCGAGCCGCCGATCGTGCCCTTGTGGCGCACGGCGGGATCGCCGATTCCGCCGGCAAGATTGGCGAGCGCCGGGATCGCCTCGCCGACGATGGCCGAGCTTGCGACCTCGGCGTGCCTGGCGGTGGCGCCGATCACGAGCGAGCGGCCCTTCATCTCGATCGCGTCGAGCCCCTCGATGTGGGAGAGGTCGACCAGATGCGGCGGGCTCGCGAGCCGTTGCTTCATGACGGGAATCAGCGTGTGGCCGCCGGCGATCAACTTGGCGTCTTCGTTCTTCACCAGGAGGTTGGCCGCCTGCCGCACGGTCCCGGGGCGATGATATTTGAATTCGTACATGAGGGTGTCCTGATCGCGGGATGCGCGCGTGTCGGGTTAGGCGAGGTCTGATTTCGCCATCGCCTTGGCGCCGGCGGCGATCGAGGCGACAATGTTCTGATAGCCGGTGCAGCGGCAGAGATTGCCTTCCAGCTCCTCGCGGATGGTGTGGTCGTCGAGCTCGTGGCCCTTGCGATGGACGATGTCGATCGCGGTCATGATCATGCCCGGCGTGCAGAATCCGCACTGGAGGCCGTGGTGCTCGCGGAAAGCCTCCTGCATCGGATGCAGCGGCGCACCGTCGGCGGCCAGTCCCTCGATCGTCTTGACCTCGTGGCCGTCGGCCATCACGGCAAGCGTGGTGCAGGACTTCACGGCCTTGCCGTCGAGATGCACGACGCAGGCACCGCACTGCGAGGTATCGCAGCCGACATGGGTCCCGGTCAGCCGCTGATTCTCGCGCAGGAACTGCACCAGCAGGGTGCGGGGATCGACGTTGGCCGTGACAGGATTGCCGTTCACGATGAGGGAGATTTTTGCCATAAGCACTCTCTATCAGCGCCCCAACGGGTCCCGTCGAAGCGGTTCTTATAATTATTCCAACCCATCATATGGGCCATTATGCCCCGGGGCAACATCACCCCGGACGCAAGGCGCCATGACAAAACGCGAGGGCCTTCAGCCCTGTACCGCCTTGGCGAAGTTCGCGAAAAATTCGTCGGCCAGTTTCTTGGCGGTGCCGTTGATCAGGCGCTGGCCGAGCTGCGCCAACTTGCCGCCGATCTGCGCCTCGACGTCATAGGCGAGCAGCGTGCCACCGTCCTTCTCCGCGAGCTTGACCACGGCGCCGCCCTTGGCGAAGCCGGCCACCCCGCCCTCGCCTTCGCCGGAGATCTTGTAGCCGTTCGGCGGGTCGAGATCGCTGAGCATGACCTTGCCCTTGAAGCGCGCCGACACCGGACCGACCTTCATTTTGGCCACCGCGCGAAAACCGCCGTCGTCGGTCTTCTCCAGCTCCTCGCAGCCGGGGATGCAGGCCTTCAGCACCTCGGGATCGTTGAGCTTGGCCCACACGGCTTCGCGCGGCGCCGCAAGCTGGACTTCGCCGTTCATTGTCATGGCCATGGGTGCCTCCCGGGATCACGTTGAGTAGCGCTGCTCAAGTAACGCACGGGGGCCGCAAAGGAAAGGGTGCCCCCCGGTCACGTGCAATGCATATTCGCAACTGCAAAAAGCTTGCGTGAGCGGTTTGGGATTGGCACAGCCGTGCTGTGGTGGTTAGGTCGCACGCAACATGAGCACATCCCTCTCCCCCCTGCTCGCGCCGATGCTGTCGAGCACGGCCATGCGCGCCGTCTGCGACGACCGGTCCACCCTCCAGAACATGCTCGATTTTGAGGCAGGCCTGGCACGGGCCGAAGCCGCCACCGGCGTGATTCCCGCCGGCGCCGTGGGCCCGATCGAAACGGCTTGCAAGGCGGATACCTTTGACATGGCGGCGCTGGCCGAGGCCGCGACACGATCGGGCAATCTGGCGATCCCCCTGGTCAAGATGCTGACCGCCAATGTCGGCAAGGCTGATGCGGAAGCTGCGCGCTACGTGCATTGGGGCGCGACCAGCCAGGACGTCATCGACACCGCCACCATGCTGACGCTTCGCGCAGGCATCGATGCGCTGGACGCCGACCTCAGCCGCGCCATCAAGGGCTTTGCCGCATTGGCGCGGACACATCGCCACACCGCGATGGTGGCGCGGACCTGGCTGCAGCATGCGCTGCCGATGCCGTTCGGCCTGAAAGCCGCCGAATACGCCGCAAGCCTCGCCCGCGCCCGCTGCCGTCTGCGCCGGCTCCGCCGCGAGGGCCTCGCGCTGCAATTCGGCGGCGCCGCCGGCACGCTCGCAGCGCTCGGCGACAAGGGTCTCGCCGTTGCGGAACGGCTCGCACACGAGCTCAATCTGCCGCTGCCCGAGGCGCCCTGGCACACCCATCGCGACCGGATTGCCGAAGCCGCATCGGGTTTCGCGATTCTCGCCGGGAGCTGCGGCAAGATCGCCCGCGACGTCTCGCTGATGATGCAGACCGACGTCGCGGAAGCTTTCGAGCCCGCCGGCGAAGGCCGTGGCGGCTCCTCGACCATGCCGCACAAGCGCAACCCGGTTGCGGCCGCAAGCGCACTGGGCTGCGCGACCATGGCGCCGCAGCTCGCCGCGACGATTTTTGCAGCGCAGGTGCAGGACCACGAG
>NZ_JBFULT010000195.1:0-12298 GCF_054049755.1 Bradyrhizobium sp. P5_C11_2 | reverse complement strand
ATGTTTCGCTGTCGCCGCGATGATCGCCTGCCGGTTGATCACCAGAAAGCTGTCGACGAGCGCGATCATCGCCGCCCTCGGCGGCCCGGCAAAGCGGCTGATTGCCCCCTCGATGTCCGCCGGCGCGCCGACGGGGGCGAGCACCACGCCCACGCCTGCTGCCGAAGCTTCCTGCTCGACGGACTCGAGGTAGAAGCGCCCGCCGCGGGGCGTTGTCGCCGGATTGTACAGGACACCCACGCGCGCGATGTCAGGCACGGCCTCGCGGATGAGCTGTAGCCATTTGCCGCCCATCTCGGCGGTGCTGCTGGTGAAGCCGGTGACGTTGCCGCCGGGATGCGCGAGGCTCTCGACGAAGCCGTTGCCGACAGGGTCGTTTGCCGTCGCGAAGACGATCGGTATCGTCTTGGTGGCGGCCATGACGGCCGCGGTTTCGACCGTCGAGCCGGTCAGGATGACGTCCGGCTTGAGCTCGATCAGCTCCTGCACCGCGGTCTTCATCTTGTCCGGTCCCCCGAATGTCGAACGAAGCTCGAAGCGATAATTGACGCCTTCAACCCAGCCCCGCTGCTTCAAGCCTGCGATGAGCCCACCGAGGCGAGAGGTCACGTTGCCGTCAGATATGTTTCTTCTGGTTAACTCGTCGTCGAGCGACAGACTGGTCAGCGAGGCGACGATGCGCATGCGATCCGGCGTTGCGCCGAGCGCAAGGAAGCCCGCGGCAGTTGTGCCGGCCAGGCGAAGGAAATCGCGGCGGGCGACCGCCGGCACAACGCGGGCAGGAGCGGACCGCTCAATCATGAAATGTTTCGCAAAAATTGTCCCTGGCCGTGTGCATATCGCGAAAGCCTGGCGACGACAATTGATGAAAAAATGCGCTTGTGAATGTTCATTCGCAGCCTTCGGCAGTTCGATACCGTATTCCTACGCCGCTGAGGAGTCGCTGTTTCGAGCCTTGTCTGCTCCGTGATGTTTCGTAACGCCTTGTGGCATCGCAACATTTTCCGTCCCGGTTGCGGCGGCGGTTCGGGGAAGCCGATTTCGTGACTGCCGATTTTTGAGTCGTTGTTTCAGGTTGTTTCGAAGGTTTGCGATGCGCAGAATCTATCTTGTCCCGGCCCTCGTGGGCCTCTTCACCTCTGTTGCAGCGGGTCCATTGGTGGCTCAGGGCGCCGTGCCGAAGCAGAAGGCTGCTCAGGCACCGAAGGCCGCCACCGCGGCCGGTGCTGCCCCTGCCGCCGCAGCGCCCGCCACCGCTGCGACCGAAGCGCCGAGCGCCGGCTCGGAAGACAAGATCAAGGCGATCGACGGCTTCCGCTCCGCCAAGTTCGGCATGAGCGAGGCCGACGTGCGCGCGGCGATGACCAAGGATTTCAACGCCAAGCCGGACGCGATCAGGGCGCAGGACAACGCGTCCGAATTGACGCACAGCCTGTTGCTCTCCGCTCCGGAGCTCTTGCCGAACGGCGGGACCGCCGAGCTCTCCTACGTGTTCGGCTACAAATCGAAGTCGTTGATCCAGGTCGGTGCGGTCTGGTCGAAGGGCACCGATACGGCGATGACGGCGGAGAAGCTGTTCTCCAACGCCAACATCCTGCGCGCACATTTCATGGGCGAAGGCTTCAAGCCCGATTCCATCGCGGTCAACATGCCGGTTGCCGGCGGCATCGTGATGTTCCGCGGCAGCGATGCCAAGGATCGCTCGGTGATCCTGCTGCTGCAGGGCACGTTCGAGAACAAGGAGAACAACCAGCGTGTGCTGACGCCCACCAGCCTCTTGCTGTTCTACGTGGCCGACGCCAAGAGCCCCGACATCTTCAAGCTGCCGCCCGGCCAGTTCTGATGCCGGTCGACGTCACGACATTCTCCCACCCGGTTGTGGATCGGCGCCAATGCCGATGACGAGGATCTGAAATGCGCGGACCATCTGCGACGCGAAATAATGACGAGCTGACGCTGCGGGGGCTTGCGCGCTTCCGTTCGATGTCACTGCTCTGCGCGATGCAGATGGTCTTCCTGCCGGTGTTCAGCGTCCGCCTTCAGGCCCAGACGGCGAACGTGATCACGCCGGACGGCCGCACGGGCACGTCCCTGCAAACCTCCGGCAGCGTCACCAACGTCACGACGTCGACCGTCTCGGGCAACAACGCCTTCAACTCGTTCTCGCAATTCAGCGTAKGCCAAGGCAACACCGTCAATCTGCAACTGCCGACCGGCACGCGAAACCTCGTCAACATCGTTCGCGACGCGCCGGTCTACGTCAACGGCACGCTGAACTCCTACATGAACGGCGCGATCGGCGGTAATGTCTATTTCGCCGACCCCAAGGGTTTTGTGGTCGGTCGTTCCGGTACGGTCAACGTCGGCAGCCTCAACGTCTCGACACCGACGCGCGAGTTCACCGACAGCCTGATCGGCGCGGGCGGGGCGATCAACCAGTCGGCCGTCGGCAACCTCATGGCGGGCTCGTTCCCGGTCTCGCGAGATGGCAACATCCGCATCTACGGCCGCGTCAACGCCCAGGACGGTGTGCGGCTGACCGGCCAGAACGTCTATGTCGGCGGCGCCAGCCAGCGCGACATCGCCAATCTCGATCACGCCGCGAAATTCGCGGCCTCCGTCAACTCCAAGGGGCTGCGCAGTGCCAGCGCCATCACTGTCAGCAACGGCTCGATCCATATCGGTGCGGTCAACAATGCCAGGATCAACGGACGCCTGACCGCGCGCAGCCAGACCGCGACGCCGAGCAACATCACGGTGCAGGCCGGCAATAATATCGATGTCGGCAAGAACGCCAGGCTCAGCGCCGCCAGCAAGACGGGCGACGCCGGCGACATCCGCCTCAAGGCCGCCGAGAACCTGACCGTGAAGGGCGGCGCCAAGTTCGACGCCAGCGCGAAGACCGGCAATGCCGGCCTGGTCGAGTTCAGCGCGAACGGTATCATCGATGTCGGCAATGGTGTCAGCATTAACCTTGCCGCGCCGAACGGCAAGGCCGGCACGCTGCTGATGGACCCGACCGACGTGGTGGTCGGTGATGCGAGCCAGGGCGACACCGGCGTGACGCTGTCGAACACCTCGATCGCGAATACCATCAGTGGAATCACCGGTGGCTCCAGCGCCACCTACCTGATCCAGGCGAGCAATTCGATCACCTTGGCGGCACACGCAGTGGTCGATACCCGCCATCTCGACGTCAATGGTCATTCGACGGGCAATGCCAACCACATCACCATCGACGCGCCGAACATCGACATCAAGAATGGTGCGCAGATCCTGGCCCAGGCGGTCAACTTCGGAGGGACCACCTATTCCGACGGCAATGTCACGCTGACCGCAACGGCGAGCGACATCAAGCTGTCCGGCCAGGCCACCGCCGAGACGGCGATCACGGTCGACGGCAAGATCACCGGCGGCATCGTCTCGATCACCGCAACCTCGACAGCCGTGTCGAGCTTCCTGAACGGGTCTGTGGCCGGTGATTTCGCGCTTGTCGGCTCGACGCTGGCCGCCTCGCTGCTCGGGCTCAATGGCGGCTATGTCGCGGCAAGCGCCACGGCGACCATCAACATCAACAGCCATGCCGACATCAACGGCCACGGCGATGTCACCATTTCCGCGCATGCCACGGAGACCGCGTCGGATCCGGCGGTCGCCTCCACTTTGCTCGGCAGCCTCACGCCGGTCGCGGCCGGTGTGGTCGTCGGCAAGATCGACGGCACTGCCACGACCAACGTGGCCTCGGGCGCGACGGTCAACGCCGGCGGCAACCTCGAGATCAAGGCGCTCAACGATGCGACCATCGCCATCGCGGCCCTCGCGGCGTCGACCAGCGCGCAAATCGTCCCGACGGTGGCCTATTCCACGGGATCGGTGACGACGACCGCCAACGTCGCGACCGGCGCGCATCTTGCTGCCGGCACGGTGAACACGAGCGGCAGCACCCTGAAGGTGCGCGCGATCAACAACAACTCGTTCTCGACCAGCGCAACGTCGGTTGCGGCGCCCGGAACGGGGGCGAGCGGTGCTGTCGGCGGCGCGTTCGCCATCAGCGACATCACAACGTCCGCGACCGCAACGCTCGGCGCATCGCTCGGAACCGATGTCAACACGCGGATGAACGGATCCGTTCTGGTCGAAGCGACGTCCGACACCACGCTAAATTCCACGATGGCTTCGTCCATCGCCGGCCTGCCGGCGCTGATCGCGGCGATCGAACGAGGACTGCGCGCCGTCACCTCGCCGACGTCGATCATCAGGGACCATATGGGCTCGCTGATGCCGTTGAGCTTCGATTTCAAGGTCGCAGGCGCGCTGTCGCTGGCCAACAGCACCCAGAGCGCGACCGCTGCGATCGCGCAGAATCCGAGCGGCGGCGCGCCGAGCATCTATGCCAGCGGCAACGTTGCCGTTGCCAGCAATGTCATCGATCGCGGCGTTCGCAGCAATGCGACGTCGAGCGCGATCACGAAGGATCCGGTGTCCGGCGAGAGCACCGCGATCAGCGCGGCCGTCGCCTGGGGCAATTTCACGCATAATTCGAACGCCTATGTCGGCAATGGCACGCTGATCAACGCAGCGAACATCGCCGTCGATGCCACCACCGAACTGCCGATCACCAATTCCTGGCTGAAGTGGGATGGACTGGGTGCGGTGCTGAGCCACCTCAACGGCAATCTCGGCGTCGGCGGCAACATCCTGACCAGCTACGCCAATGCCACCGCGGACGCCGGCGACACGATCGGCATCGCCGGTTCGCTGAATCATTTCGTCGTGAACAACAACACGACGGCGTGGGTGGCCGGCAGCGCGAGCCTGACGGCGACCTGCGCGACCGCGGCCTGCGGCAGTGGCACCGGCTGGTCGGTCGGGATGGACAATGGCGACGTCCATACCTACAACGCCAGCATCCAAATCGCGGCCACCACGACCACGGCGTCGATCGACGCCGCCGGCAATGTCGGCACGCTCGGCTTCCTGTTCGGCAACACCTCGGGCGGCTCCTCCGTCGGCGGCGCGCTCAATCTCGTCCAGTTCAACACCAATACCATCGCCGGCGTTTCGGACCGCGCGACGCTGCGTGCGGCGGACGACATCGCCGTCGACGCGATCACTTCCGACCGGTTCGTCGCTGTCGCACCGTCGTCGGGCAAGGCTGCCGGCACGCTGGCGCTGAATGGCATCACTTCGCTCGGTTTCCTGAACAACACGACGCATGCGTCGATCTCGAGCCAGGCCACGGTCTATGCACCGACCGTCGGCATCCTGGCGCAGCAGGATCTGTCGGTCGTGACGCTGTCCGGCGCGATGAGCTATAACGGGAGCGGCGGTTCGGCGGTCGGCTTGTCGGTCGCCTATCTCGGCGCAAATACCGACACCTCCGCCTATATCGGCGACAACCATTCCGACATCCGGCCCGGCGTGTTCAGCTCCAACGATCCGTTCGCCGGCACCAGCGGCGGAAGCGGGGCGGTCAATGTCGACAATCTGACACTCAGCGCGACCACTTCGGGACGCATCACGGCGGCCGCCGTCGCGGCAGCCGTCTCCGACCCGGCGTCGTCGAGCTTCTCCGACAAGGCGGGCGCCGCCGGTGCGGCCTCGACCGGGGGCACCGCAGGCGTGACGACGGCCGCGAGCAAGATCGGTTCGACTTCGGGATCGAGCACTAGCGGCTTCAGCCTCGATCTCGCCGGCAGCTCGTCGGTGACCGACGTCTCGCTCGGCACCAGCGCCTATATCAAGAACACGACGGTCAACAAGTACACCACGACCAGCGCCGTTCTGACCAATACGATCGTTCAGGCGCTCAACGACACCATGCTCAACAATGGTTCCGGCTCCGGGGCGCTCAATCTGGCCGGTGGGTCCGCCCAAGGGGCTGCGATCGGCGGCGCGATCGCGGCGGCGATGTCGAACAACGCGACGCTCGCCTATATCTACGGCACCACCATGAACAACCAGAGTTCGGTGACGGTGCAGGCGCTCAATGGCGGCTCGGAGACCGTCGTCGCCATCGGCGTGGCGGGATCGAAATCCAACGCGGCGTCGCTGTCGGCTTCCGTCGGCATCGTGACCGACAGCGCCAATGCCTATATCGAGAGCTCGACGATCACGGGGCAGGCCACCGGCGTCAACCGCGCGCTCGAGGTCGACGCCTACCAGACGACGAACATCGCGATCGGCGGCGGCTCGCTCTATATAACGGGCGGCCAGGCCGGCGTCGGCATCGGGCTGACCTATGCCTCGATTGCCGATCCCACCGGCGGGAATGCGACCGACGCGCATATCCGCAGCACCTCGATCTCGAACTACGACACTCTGCTGGTGCTGGCCGACAGCGCCAGCGTGATCGCGGCCGGCACGGCCTCGGGCGGGGCGGGGTCCAACGGGCTCGCCGGCGCGATCGTCGTCAGCGAGATCTCGCCCACCACGACCGCCTACATCAACAGCGGCGCAACGGTGAACATCAACGTTGGACGCGTGACGGTGCTGGCGGACAGCGGCGCGGTGTCGGCGCTGGACACCGCGCTCGGCAACCTCGTCAAGAAGTCGAACAACAATCATCTCGCCACGGACACCTGCACGGTCGCCGGCGGCACGGGCGGGCAGAACTGCATCGACTTCAGCGCGGCTGCGCTCAACGACGGCACGGGTAACGGTCCGGGGGCCAGCATCGTCTCCGTTGCGGGCCTCATCCAGGCCGGCAAGAACAATGTCGGCGCCTCGATCGTCTACGACACGATCGCAACAACGCATTCGGCCTATATCGCCAACGTCCTGATGACGRCCGGCAGCAACGGCAATGTCAGCGTGAGTGCGGTCGACTCCTCCAAGATCCAGTCGGTCACCATCGGCTTTGGTCTTGCGACCGGACAGTTTGCGGGCGTCGGCGGCACCACGATCAGCAGCATCTCCAATACCGTTTCGGCGGCCATCGGCAACGGCCAGTCCAGCGCGTTGCAATCGAGCGTCACGGCCAAGAACATTTCCGTCGCTGCGACCGACAATTCCAGCATCACCGGAACCGCCGCCGTCGCCGGCGCCTCGACGCAAGGCAGCGCCGCGGGCCTGGCGCTGGTCTACAGCAGCATCGCCAACAATGTCAGCGCCGGCGTCACCGGGTCCAAGCTGACCGCATCGGGCAACGTCGCGGTCGGTGCGAACTCGAACGCCAGCATCTCGACGGTCGCCGTCGGAATCGCGCTGTCCTCGCAGGTCGGGCTGGCCGGCTCGGTCGCCACCAATCTGATGGGGACCAACGTCACCGCCAGCATCACCGCGGCCGGTACCAACGGCATCAATGGCGCCGACGTCACCGCCACCAACAACGTCTCCGTGATCGCCGGCAATAACGACAAGGCAGGCGTGTTCGCCGGCGCCGTGTCGATCAGCAAGGGCGCGGCCGGCGGCGCGGGCTCGCTGGTCACCAACCAGATCACCGGGACCACCGCGGCCTATATCAGCGGCGCGAATACCAAGGTCGACGCGCTCGGGACCAGCAGCACCGATACGCTGTCGGTCAACAACGGCTCGCTGGTGCATGCCTTCGATCTCGGCACCGCGCATGCGCCGACTGACACCACCCCCGACCTTACCGAGAACCAGGACACCGTGCGCGGCCTTGCCGTCGTCGCGAGTTCGCATCAGGCGGTCGTGACCAACGTCGCGTCGCTCGCCGCGAGCAGCGGCATCTCCATCATGATCAACCCGATCACCAACGTGATGAGCGGGGTGACCAGCGCCTATATCGACAGCGCTGCCATCGACACGCGCCTGGCCTCGTCGACGCTGAAGCCGCAGATCGAGGTCGCTGCGTCCAGCTTCTCCTATTCCGGCGCGTTCGGTGCCGGCATCGTGGCTCCGACCGGCAACGGCGGCGGCGGCGCCACCATCATCAGCACCACGATGCAGCGCGGTACGTTCGCCTACATCACCAACGCCACGGTCGGCGGCGTGCAGTCGTCGAGCGCGACGGTCGGCGCCGTCACCGTGAAGGCCAATGCTGAGCAGGATGCATCCTCGATCGCGATCGGGTTCAACACCGGCTCGGTCGGGCTGAACGTCTTCCAGGCGACAACGGAAGCCTATGTCGACGGCGGCGCGCTGACGGCCTCGTCGCTGACGGTGAACGCCACCAACAACACCGGCATCTTCTCCGCGAACGGCTCCGGCGCCTACGGCAGCCAGGCCGCGATCGGCGCGGCGTTCCTGGTCCAGGTCTCCTCGAACCGGACCGAGGCCTATGTCGGCGACGAATTCCGCTATCAGGGCAATGGCGCGGCGCACACGACCGCGCTCAATCTGAGCGGCGCGCTCGACGTCGAGGCCAACACCAAGAACCGCTTCGAGGCCTATGCGATCGGCGGCGCGCTCTCGACCGGCACGGCGGCGATCGCCGGCATGGCCAACATCGAGATCGCCAACAACACCACCATCGCCGGCGTCTACGACACCACGCTGCAATCGGTAACCGGCGGTGCGGCTGGCGCGGTCACCATCAACGCGACCGAGGACGTCGCGATCAAGGAGATCGCAGGTGCGCTCGCGGTCGGCGCGAGCGGGGCAGGTGTCGGCGTCGGCGCCGCCGCCAACGTCATCGTGTTCAAGAGCCGGACCGTTGCCGAGAGCTGGAACAGCAATCTGAACTCTTCCGGTGCGATCAATGTCAGCGCGCTCAGCACCAAGGAGGTGCTGTCCTACGCGGTGACCGCCGGTATCGGCGGCAGCGTCGGCATCGGCGCGACCGTCGGCGTCATCATCATCGGCACCAACACCGCCGATGCCGACACCCAGGGCCAGCAGTCCGGCCAGCTCAATCAGGGCAACAACGGCACCATCGCGTCCGTGAACAACGGCACCAACAACGCGCATGGCAGCAACGCGGTCGCCAGCGGCACGGCCGGCAATCCGAACAGCGCCAACGTCAGCTCGACCTACGACGTCAGCAGCGTGCTGAGCGGCGGCAATGACGCCGTCGTCGCGCAGATCGCGGGCGGTAACGTCACGGGCACGCAGGTCAATGTAAGTGCCACAAGCGCCAATGCCGCCAAGATGTATCTTCTCGGCGCCGGCTTTGCGAAGAATGTCGGCATCGGGGCCGGCATTGGCTACACCAGCGTCAACAGCACCGTGCTCGCCAATCTGAGCGACTACGGACGCAACGGCTCCGGCGCGCTGGTGGCGGCAGACACGCCTTTGGCCGTTTCGGCACCGATTGTCACCGTTGCGGCGGTCGTCAAGGACGCGACCACTGGACCTTATGCCGGCAAGACCATCGATACCGAGGCGATCGCCGGCGGTGCGGCGCTTTACTTCGGCGCCGATGCGGCTGTCGCGATCGGCAATGTCAGCAACTCCGTGGTGGCGCTGCTCGGCGGCCAGATCACCGGCGCGAGTGGCACCGGCAATGGCGTCGCCGTCATGGCGATGGATTCGACGACTCAGGTGGTTTTCACCGGCGGTGTCACGGGCGGTGCCGTGGCCGTCGGCGCGTCGGTCGCAACGGCAAGCCGAACGAGCTCGGTCGCAGCACGGGTTCTGGACGGCTCCACCGTCAACGTCGCGACTCTGGCAGTTGGCGCAAGCGGCGCCGGCACGTTGACGACGACGGCCACCGCGCTCGGCGGCGGCATCGTCGCGGGCGTTGGTGCGGATGCGGAGGCCCACGAGAACTCATCCGTGCTGGCGGAGATCGGCAGCAGTGCCTCGATCACGACGTCCGCAACCGGCGTCGGCACGCTGGTATCGGCGTCGATCACGCCCGATCTGTCGAGCGAGGCGATCGGCGTTTCCGTTGGCGGCGCCGCCGTCGGCGTCGCCATCGCCAGGTCCACGGTCGGCGCCACGGTGACGGCCGATGTCGGCGACAACGTCAGCTTCTCGGGCGGTGCGCTCGCGGTGACCGCGATGGCATTGGTTCCGACCGACGGCACGACGACGTGGGCCAAGGCGCTCGCCGGTGGCGGCGGCTCGCTGATCGGCGCTCAGGGCAGCCTGGCCCAGGCGTCCGAGAACGCGACGGTGAACGCGTATGGCGGGACGGGGATCCGGCTGCCCAACGCCAACGTCACCATCGCGGCTGAAAACGACAGCGCCCAATATGCCGAGGGGACCGGCCTTTCGACCGGCTTCCTGGCGCTCGGCGCCACCGTCGCGCAGACGTCGTCGAGCGCGCACACCTATGCCTATCTGGGTGCGCCGGCCGACATGGACGCGACCCATCTGAACCACACCGACTACATCGGCATCCTCCGGATCACCGCCACCGGCACGGACGCCAATGTTTCCAACGCGACGGTCGGCGCGGGCGGCACCTATGCCGGCGCTGCGGCGGTTGCTACGACCAGCTCGACCGCCGTGACCAATGCGCGGTTCGACGGCGGTGCGACGGATGACACGCTCTATTTCGGCGGCCTCAGCGTCAAGGCCACGCACACCACCAATTATGCGGCCAGCGGCGATGCCTATCAGGCGTCCACGGCCGGAGTCTCTGCCGGTAAGGCGCAGAATGATGTCACCTCGACCACCACGGCCGAGATCGGCACGCACCTGATCATCAACACGGATGGCGGCAACATCGTCGTCATCTCCAAAGACAACGTCAACCAGGCCGGCGGAGGCGCGCGCTCGGGCTCCGGCGGCTCGTTCTCGGGTGCTGCAGCGCTGAGCGACTCTCATGTGACCCAGTACGTCACCACCAATATCGGCGCCGGAACGATCCTGAGCCTCAACGGCGATCCGCGGACGGCGACCGGGGTAATCGATATCGAGGCCTACAACACACTGAGCACGACCGACACGGCGAGCCTGGCCACGGCCAGCTTCTTCGCCGGCGGTGGCGCAGAGTCCAACATGACGGCGAACGCCACACTCGCGGTCAATATCAATGCCCGCGAATTGTTCAGCGTCGGCAAGATCTTCGTCGGCACGGCCGCGACGATGTCGGCGTCGAACTACGCCAATGCCAGTCTCTACGGCGCGATCGCCGGCGTCGGCGCCAGCACCAACAGCTGGGTCCATGCCAACCAGGCCGTCAACGTCGGCAGCAGCACGACAATCGAGGCCTGGCGCGACATCAACATCTATGCCGGCATGTCCGGCGATACCATCACCTTCAGCAGCGTGCAGGCGACTGCGACGACGGTAGTCTACAACAACACTGCCATTCCGATCTCCACGCTGTATCGCGGCACGGCCAATGCCGCGAACGACTCAAGCCTCACGCTTGCCGACAGCTCGCGTGTGCTCGGCGTACGTGACATCTACCTTGGCGCAACGCAAGGGCAGGTCACCGCGTCCGGCAACGGCAGCAACTACAATCCGTATCTGGACATCTTCAGCGCCAAGAACAGCGACAACCACAGCCATACCAGCGGAACGGGCGATGTCGCGCTCAACGGCCTGGTGGTGGCGGGCATCAACAACGACGTGACCATCACGATCGATCTCGGTGCAAGTGCGCCGACGCTGAGCACGACGAGTCCTTACTCGCCGCTCAAGCCCAATCTGTCGTCGCCGCCCACGCTCGAATACGTCGCCGACGTCGATCATTTCAGCCCGGTGAAGAGCTGGAACCACCAGACGATCCAGTACACCATCGTCGGCGGCTTCAATCCCTATGACAACATCGTCAACCAGCTGGCCACGCTGACGGGCCTGACCGCGACGCAGATCCGGACCCAGCTCTCGACGTCGACGTCCGCACATCCCGCCACGATGGCGCCGTCCGGCGCCGATCCGACCGGCGACGTGCAGCGCCAGATCAACGCGCTGATCCAGCAGGCGCCCTATACGTCCGACGCCCCTGGCAACGCCTTCGCGTTCGGCGACATCCTGGTGTCCGCCGGCAATGTCTCGATCCTCGCGCAGAAGCTGACGGGAAACAGCCTCTCCGGTCACACGGCGCCATCGGTGACCGCGCAGAGTTCGCCGACGATCAGGGTCGAGAACCGCGGTCTCGACTTCATGGATTTCGCGAACCTCACGGTCACCAATGTGACCGGTGGAAACATCACCTATCGCCAGATCGACCATGTCGACCCGGACTCGCATTCCAACGTGACCTTCACCGCCACGCCGAGCGCGACGCCGATCATCGACATCTCGGCCACCTATAACCGCGTCGATCCCAGCACCGGGCTCGGCGTCGACGGCAACGGCAACCAGCTGACGCGCAAGCCCGACATTTATTTCGACGGCATCGTCACCAACGAGAACGGCCTGCTCAAGATCACCAGCCAGCTCGGCAGCGTCGTCGCGTCGCAGTCGCTCAATGCCGCGACCATCCAGATGGTGG
>NZ_JBFULT010000194.1:0-12318 GCF_054049755.1 Bradyrhizobium sp. P5_C11_2 | reverse complement strand
GGTGATCCGCGACGCCGCCGCGGCCGGCGCGCGTTCGGCCACCATCGTCACCTCGGGCTTCAGCGAGTTGCAGGATGAGGACAGCCAGAAGCTCGCCGCCGAACTGCAACAGGCGGTGCGCGACACCGGCCTCGCCGTCACCGGCCCGAACTGCCTCGGCAACTTAAGCGCGGGCGAAAAGCTCTTCACCAATATCGACGACCGCATCGTCACCATGGAGCAGGGCGCCGTGGCGATCGCCGGACAGTCCGGCGCCATCGTCATGGCGATCCGCCAGGCGCTGGAGGATCGCGGCGTCGGCGTCGGCTACATGGTGACGACCGGCAACGAGACCGGACTCGAGACGCCGGACCTGATGCGCTATTTCGCCGAGGATCCGAGCATCAAGGTGATCGTGGTTTATCTCGAAGGCGTGCGCAACACCAAGGCATTCCGTGACGCCTGCAAGGCCGCGCGTGCCGCGAGCAAGCCCGTGATCGCGCTCAAGCTCGGCTCATCCGAGGGCGGCCGCGCCGCGGCGATGGCGCATACCGGCGCGCTCGCCGGCTCGATCGAGACGTTCGACGCCATCGCGACCCGCGAGGGCGTGATCCGCGTGCGCGGGCTCGACGAGCTGATCGAGACCACCGAATGCTTCGTCCACGCCGCGGTGCCGAAAGGCGACAAGCTCGCCGCGGTCACGCTGTCCGGCGGCAAGCGCGGCATGCTGATCGACGCGTTCTACGCCGAGGGCTTGAACTTCGCGCCGCTCAGCCCGCATGTCAGCTCGGAGCTGGCGAAAATGCTCGGGCCCGGATCGATCGTCGGCAATCCGCTCGACGCCGGCTTTGCCGCGGTGGTCGATCCCTCCGTCTACATGAAGTCGATCAAGCTGATGATCGACGACCCCGATATCGACATCGTCATCGTCGATGCCGAGCTGCCGAAGGCGCCGCACGAGCTGCGCGAGCGTAACCTGCGCATCGTCGACGAGATGGCGAGCCGGGCCTCAAAGCCCGTGATCTACATCAGCGCGATGTCGATCGGCTTTACGGATTTCACCAAGGGCTTGCGCAAATCGCTGCCGCATCTGGCGGTGATGCAGGGCATGGACCGCGCGGTCACCGCGATCAAGTCCCTGCTCGACTATGCGAAATTGCGCAAGGAGGTGCCGGACATCGCCTCGGGCTCGAAGCCCGCCGCGCGCGCCGTGCTGGAGAAGACGCTGAAATCCGCGACCGGTGCCGCGCTCGACGAGGTGGCCTCGAAGACGCTTTTGAAGGCCTACGGCATCCCGGTCTCGAAGGAAGCGATCGCACAGACGGCCGCGCAGGCCGCTGAGATCGCCAGGCAGATCGGCTTTCCGGTGGTGGCAAAGGTCGTCAGCGCCGAGATCCTGCACAAGTCCGACATTGGCGGCGTGGTGTTGAACCTCAACAGCGCGGCCGAGGTGAAGAAGGCGTTCGCCGACATCACCGCGCGGGTGAAGAAGCTGAAGGGCAAGCCGAGGCTCGACGGCATCCTGATCGCGCAGCAGGTCAAGGCCGACCTCGAACTCGTGGTCGGCGCCTCGCTCGATGCCGAGATGGGTCCGGTCGTGCTGTTCGGCACCGGCGGCATCGACATCGAGCTGATGAAGGACGTGGCGCTTGCCGGCGCGCCGCTGGACGAGGCCGAGGCGCGGCTTTTGATCGGCCGCACCAAGGCCGGCGTCAAGATAGCCGGCTATCGCGGCAAGCCGGCGTTGCATGAGGCCTCCGCCGTGAAGGCGCTGGTCGGCCTGTCCAACCTGATCGCGGATGCCGGCGACCGGATCGCGTCGATCGACGTCAATCCGTTCCTGATCAACACCAGGACAGGCGTCGCCGTCGATGCTCTCATCGTGCTGAACAACGCCGCGGCGAAACACGCCGCCGGGCATTGAGTCCGTAGGGCGGATTAGCGCCAGCGTAATCCGCCAATTTGCACGGCGCATGCGGCAAGCAATGGCGGGTTACGCGGAGCCTGTCATCGGGCCGCGCATGGCGCGGAGGTGGCTAACCCGCCCTACTTAACATGACGGCCTCCTTCCAACTTCCCCGCTTTGGCCGTAGACTCAGCCTTATGGCACGCGCGAGCGATCTGGTGATCGGAACGGCGACGCTGGCGGTGATCGCCGTGGCGTTCGGCGGCCTGCTCGGCGTGCAGAAATGGCGCAGCATCCAGAGCCGCAGCCAGCTGCGCGTCGTCTTCGAAGGCGGTTCGGCCAGTGGCCTGCGCCGCGGCGGACCGGTCAATTTCGACGGCGTGCCGGCGGGCCAGATCCTGTCGATCAAGCTCGACAATCCCCGCAAGGTCGTGGCGCTCGTGATGCTCGACAACGCCGCGCCGATCCGCAAGGACACCGTGGCCGGCATCGAGTTCCAGGGGCTCACCGGCGTCGCCGCGGTCTCGCTGATCGGTGGCGCGCCCTCCGCCCCGCCGGTGCCGCTGGATGTGGACGGCATTCCGGTGCTGACCGCCGATCTGAGCGATGCCGAATCCATCGTCGACACCCTGCACAATGTCGACCGCACGATCGTCAGCAACGCACCCGCGATTCGGGACGGCCTGCGCACGTTCGAAAACTACACCGCCGACCTCAGGAGCAAGGGCGCCGAGATCGATACCGTCATGGCCAAGGTCGACACCGCCTTCGCTGGCTTCGACAAGGCGGTCACGAAGATCGAAGGCGTGGTGCCCGGCTTCGTCAACGGCAAGGCCGACGAGCTGTTCGCGAAGGTGCAGGGACTGCGCGAGCTCGCCGACACCATGAAGAAGAAATCGGCGAGCTTCCTCGAGGACGGCCGCAAGACCCTGCTCGACATCAGCGAGGCCGCCAACAAGATGAGCGGAACTCCCGTAGCTCCGCGCCCGCCGCGCAAGCCAACGCAGAAGAAGCAGTAAAGCCTACCACGCGTAGCGCACGAGGCCCTTGCCGGCGTAGGAACGGGTGACGTTCGAGAACTCGCCTTCGAAGGTCAGTGCGGCGGACCAGCCGTTCATCCAGTTCATTTGCACCGACGCCGTGGTCAGCGCGGAATCGCGCGCCTGTGCGGCGCCGTTCACGACGAACGCCGAGCCCGGCAACGTCTGGAAGACCGCACCGACGCTGCGGTCCGGATTGAAATCATGCGCCCAGGCGGCGCGGCCGCGCAGGGTCATCAGGCCTCCGGCCGCGGCGAAAGACCTGTCGGCGCGAAAGCCGAGCTCGGTGCGGGTGCTGGTCACGTCCTTGGCGGCATAATTGAGCGCGAAGGTGTTGTTGCCGACGACGGCGAACTCCGAATAGCTCGGCAGGCTGAACATGGTGGCCTGGAGCGCGGCATAGGGCGTGAGGCCGATCCACGGCGTCGCGTGACGATAACCGCCCTCGATCCGGCCTGAGACCGCGTTGGCGTTGAACTGCGCGCGCAACTGGTCGACGCCGGCAGCAGTGACGATGCGATTTGTCGTGACGTCCTGCCAGCCATAGGCGAGCGCAGCGGTGATATAGGCCGGCCCCGCCGTGTGACGCACGAAGGCGCCGGCCTGGAACAGGTCGGAGCGGCCCCAGCCGAGCCCGTTGACGTTGAATCCGGTGCCGCCGCCGGCCAACGCAAAGCCTGCGATCGTCGACGGCGAGAAGCGGTAGTCGAGGCCGACCGCCGTACCGTAGACGTTGCTGCTGGTGGTGTTGGAGCCAAGGCCAGCATTGCCGTCGGTGGTCTGCGAGCCACCGTAGCCGGCCGCCCACACGTCCCAGCGCTGCTCGAAACTCGCGGGCGGCGCCTTGCGGGAGATCGAGGCGAAGGCGTCGCGCGTGGTCCTGTCACGCGCGCTCTTGCCAGCCGCAGCATAGGCGCTCGCGTCGTCCACATACGGCGTCGCGCCGGGTGCACCGCTGCGCCCCGAGCCGAACACGTCGGTCAGCAGATTGATGAACATGTTCATCGCCTCGAACGTCGTCTGCTGAGAACCCGTCGCCGATTCGCCGGAAGCCTGCGTCAGACCGACCGGCGAGAGATTGGCGAGCGCCACGGGAAGGCTACCGGTGCTGTTGAAATAATTCGTCAGCACGTTGGCGACGTTCTGCTGGTTGATGTTGAGACCGCCGCTATAGCCCAGCGCGAGGTCGAGGTAGACGTTGTGGAGATCGTAGCTGAGCGTCGCGTGCAGGTTCGACGACAGACCCGCAACGACCGGATTGAACGCATCGGGAAGCGTGCCTGCGTTCAGGATCGTGTAGTGCTTTGCAATCGAGCCGGTCGGAACGACCACAACCGTGGCAGCACCGAGCGTCGCCGTTCCGGTCACGACCGCAAGGCCGCTGCTGGCGCCCGAGACTTGCACCATGTAGCTCGACGCCGTCGTGAACGTGAGGTCGCCCGCGACATTCAGCGTCCCGGTCGGATTGCCCGGCGCCAGCGTGCCGCCGTTGACGGAGACGTTGCCGACCGTGCCGACACCGCCGAACGTACCGCCCGCGGCAACGGTCACATTGCCGTTGATGGTGCCGGCGAGCAGGAGCGTGCCGCCGAGCACGTTCCAGTCCTGATTTCCGGTGCCCGTCACCGTCCAGATCGAGCTGCCGACCTTGTTGAAGGTCGTGAACCCGTCATATTGGAGCAAGGGACCGATCAGGCTGAGATCGAATGTGTCCTTGCCCGTACCGCCGAGCTGGAATGTATCGGTGCCTGCACCAAGCACGAGGCCGTTGATGATGCTGCCGGGCCCGAGCGTCAGCGTGTTCGGGCCGCAGTTGCAGAACTCGATCGCGGCGAGGCCGGTCGCGGCGTTGATGGTTCCCGAGTTGAACACGCTGCCGCCGCCATCCACGCTGATGCCGACACCGTTGGCCCCGACGGTGATGGTGCCGGTATTGACGACCTGATTGGTGGTCGAGGACGTGAACACGGAGATACCGATGCCTGAGG
This sequence comes from Bradyrhizobium sp. P5_C11_2, assembly GCF_054049755.1. Taxonomy (NCBI): domain Bacteria; kingdom Pseudomonadati; phylum Pseudomonadota; class Alphaproteobacteria; order Hyphomicrobiales; family Nitrobacteraceae; genus Bradyrhizobium; species Bradyrhizobium sp. P5_C11_2. The sequence continues at coordinate 7,405 of NZ_JBFULT010000194.1, read as the reverse complement.
CGCCGACGGAGATCGTGCCGCCGTTGGTGATGACGTTGTCGTCGCCGAACACCGCAATGCCCGAGGTGAAATCGCCAGCCGTGATCCGGCCGTTGTTGGTGATCGTGGAGGACGAGCCGGAAAAACCAATGCCGAAACTTCCCCCCAGACCGACGTCGATCGTTCCGTTCTGGGTGATGACGGCCCGATCACCTTGCACTGAAATGCCCGCCGCCCCGCTGTCGCCGACCGTGATCGAACCGCCATTGGTCACCCTGGCGTCGTCGCCCGTGACGGCAATGCCGACGCCGACGTCGGTTGCCTTGATGTCGCCGAAATTGTTCGCGGTTTGAAAGGCACCTTGCATGAAGATGCCGGCGGCATTCTGCCCGACCGAGATCCTGCCGGTGGCCGTGTTGGTGACCGTGTTGTTGTCACTGATCGCGATAATGCCGCCGGAGAAGCCCGTGGAATCGCCAACCGTGATCGCGCCTGCATTGGTCACGGTCGCGCCGCCGAACGACGCGTAGATTCCGATCGCATCATCGAGGCCGGTGATCGTGCCCGTCACGGCATTGGTGATCGTGTTGTTCTGGACCGCGAAGATGCCCGCGCCCTGCGCGCCGACCGACAGCGCACCGCTGTTGGTGACGGTGTTGTTATCGCCGACCCGGATCGCGGCGCCGCCGTCCCCGGCGGTGATCGTCCCGGCATTGGCGATGATGTTGTGATCGAGCCCGAAGATGCCGAAGCCATTGCCGAGCACCGTGATGGTGCCGTTGTTGGTCACGGTATTCGAGTTGCCGACGCCGATGCCGATCAGGCCCGAGGCTGCCGACAGCGTTCCGTTGTTGGTGACGGTGCTGGAATCGTTGACGCCGATCGAGACCGTGCCGTTGTCGTTCACGGTCGCGCCCGACAGCACGTTGACGGTGAGGCTGTCGACGCCGGCGCCGGCCTGGAATCCGTTGGCATCGTCGCTACAGGTGACGGTCTGGCCGCTCGCGGCAGGATCGGGGACGCACTGCGCGCTGGCCGATGTCGTCGCAAGGCCAAGGCCGAACACAATCGTCAGGATTGCCGACGCGCCGACGGACGGCACGGCGCCGCCCCGGCGCAGGCGACCCTGCCGCCTCCATAGCCCCTCGCCCCTCACGTCACACGATCCCCATTCCCGCAGTCCGCCGGGAACTTAGGCCATGAGGATGCCCCGTAAAACTACGCTCCGCCGGAATGTGTCTCTTTGGCGCACAACCAAAGCAGAATCCCGCGGCCATGTTGCAACCGGGCCACGGTTTCCAAGTGCAAAACTCCCATTTTGCGCATGATGCGGCTCACGCCTCAGTAATTGGTGGCGGCCGCCTCGTTCGGGATACCGTCGATCGGGCACTCGTCAGTCCCCGGGGTCGAGCGGGTCATCGCCTCGACCATGTCCCGCGTGCCTTCGGGATCGGCGATCCAGTTCTTGTAGAAATCATACGGGCAAGCCGCGACGCCGCGCGGGCTTTCGCCGGAATTGATCATGCCGGTATAGCCGCGGTGGACCAGCTTGTAGAGGTGGTTCTGCGACTGACCGTTGCGGCGCGCATCGCGGATCAGATGTTTCGAGAGCTGCGCGTACTGGATGCCGTAGTCCTCCTCGCCGCACTCACCGAGGGTGCGGCCGTCGAAGCCGATGATCGCGGAGTGGCCGAAATAGGAATAGACCCCGTCAAAGCCGGCGGCGTTGGCGACCGCGACATAGACATTGTTGGCCCAGGCCATGGCCTTGGAGATCAGGATCTGCTGTTCCTTGGCCGGATACATGTAGCCCTGGCAACGCACGATCAGCTCGGCGCCCTTCATGGCGCAGTCGCGCCAGATCTCCGGAAAATTGCCATCGTCGCAGATGATCAGGCTGACCTTCATCCCCTTCGGGCCGTCGGAGACGTAGGTGCAGTTGCCGGGATACCAGCCCTCGATCGGCACCCATGGCATGATCTTGCGGTACTTCTGCACGATCTCACCCTTGTCGTTCATCAGGATCAGGGTGTTGTAGGGCGCCTTGTGCGGATGCTCCTCGTGGCGCTCGCCGGTCAGCGAGAACACGCCCCACACTTTCGCCTTGCGGCAGGCCTCGGCGAAGATCGCGGTCTCTTCACCGGGCACGGCGGATGCGGTCTCGTACATCTCCTTGGAGTCGTACATGATCCCTTGCGTGGAATATTCCGGGAAGATCACGAGGTCCATGCCGGGCAGACCGGCCTTCATGCCCACCAGCATATCGGCGATCTTGCGGGCGTTGTCGAGCACCTCGGCCTTGGTGTGCAGTCGGGGCATCTTGTAGTTCACCACTGCAACGCCGACGGTGTCGTTGCTGCTGGAAATATCGCCGTGAAGCATGTCGAGCGCTCCTGTATTTTATTCGCTTGATGTTGGCGCGTGGCGTTAATGGCTGATCATCCAGGGCCGCGCGGTCGGGAAACCCTTGGCGCCGCTTTTGGTCTTGGTCATCAGCCGCGCGGGCTTCTTCCTGTCCGACGAGTTTTTGTCCTTGACGGTCTTGCCCGACGAGCAGCAGCCGCAGCCGGGGCCGTGCGAGGCCTTGTATTGCGCGAGCGTCTGCGGCGCGTGCGAGCTGCGTTCGTTGACGGCGTGCGCCTTGCGCGTCTCCGACGGCATGCAGAAGAAGTTCGGCGCGGTCAGGATCACCCGCGGCGCCATCGTCTCGCAGTGCGGACAGCTTTGCGGATCGTCGCATTCCGCCATCGGGCGCAGATCCTTGAACGGTCCGCAATCGTCACAGAGATATTCATAGACCGGCATCGCATTATCCCTACGCTGTTGCCTGTTTCGAGAGATCCCGCGGCGGATGCGGGGCGGCAGTGAGACGCCGTCCCGCACCCCGTCGCGCAGGGATTACTTGTCCGGCGAGATCGGCATCTGGATATCGCCGGTGATGTGCTTGATCGGACCTGCCGCCGACGGCATCACGTCGAAGTCGAAGATCTCCGTCGGCAGCCACAGCGTGGCGCAGGCGTTGGGCACGTCGACCACGCCGGAGATGTGGCCCTGGCACGGCGCGGTGCCGAGGATCGAATAGGCCTGGGCGCCGGAGTAGCCGAACTTCTTCAGATACTCGATCGCGTTCAGGCAGGCCTGGCGATAGGCGATGTGGACGTCGAGATAATGCTGCTTGCCGGCTTCGTYGACCGAGATGCCTTCGAAGATCAGGTAGTCCTTGTAGTTCGGCGTGATCGGCGACGGCTTGAAGATCGGGTTCTTGATGCCGTACTTCGCCATGCCGTCCTTGATCACCTCGACCTTCAGATGCAGCCAGCCGGCCATCTCGATGGCGCCGCAGAAGGTGATCTCACCATCGCCCTGGCTGAAGTGCAGATCGCCCATCGAGAGACCGGCGCCGGGGACATAGACCGGGAAGTAGATCTTCGAGCCGCGCGACAGGTCCTTGATGTCGCAATTGCCGCCGTGCTCGCGCGGCGGAACCGTACGCGCGCCTTCGGCGCCGATCTTGGCCTTGACGTCGCCCTTGGCGCGGCCGCCATGCGCGGTCGGCGCGAATGGCGGGTTGGCAAGGCCGGGCACGCGGGTCGGATTGGTCGAGATCAGCTCGGCCTCGCGCTTGTTCCACATGTCCAGCATCTTCGGATCGGGCAGACAGCCGATCAGGCCGGGATGAATGAGGCCCGCGAAGTTGACGCCGGGGACGTGGCGCGACGAGGTATAGAGGCCCTTGATGTCCCAGATCGATTTCTGCGCCAGCGGGAAGTGGTCGGTCAGGAAGCCGCCGCCGTTCTGCTTGGAGAAGAAGCCGTTGAAGCCCCACAGGCTCTCCTTCATCGGGCCGACGTCGAGCAGGTCGACCACCAGGAGATCGCCGGGCTCGGCGCCCTTGACGCCGATCGGGCCAGACAGGAAGTGCACGATCGACAAATCGATGTCGCGCACGTCATCGGCGGAATCGTTGTTCTTGATGAAGCCGCCGGTCCAGTCATAGGTCTCGATGATGAAGTCGTCGCCGGGATTGACCCAGGCCACGATCGGGATGTCGGGGTGCCAGCGGTTGTGCACCATGTCATTTTCGTAAGCCGACTTGGTGAGATCGACCTTGATCAGTGTCTCTGGCATCGAGATGCTCCCCTTTTACACGGTTGGTTAGACGGACAGATATTTCGAGACCTGCGCGGCATCGACGCTGTCGCGCGGATCGTCGCGGACGATCTCGCCGTTCTCGATCACCAGCACGCGGTCGGCGATATCGAGCGCGAAGCTCAGGACCTGCTCGGACACGACGATCGACAGGCCTTTCTCGTCGCGGATGCGCTTCAGGGTGCGCGCCATGTCCTTGATGATCGAGGGCTGGATACCCTCGGTCGGCTCGTCCAGCAGCAGCACCTTCGGCTTGGTCGCGAGCGCACGCGCGATCGCGAGCTGCTGCTGCTGGCCGCCGGACAGATTGCCGCCGCGGCGGCCCTTCATCTCCAGCAGCACCGGGAACAATTCGTAGATGTCGGCAGGCACCTCGGTCCCGCCGGAAACGACGAGGCCGGTCTCTATGTTCTCTTTCACCGTCATGGTCGAGAAGATCATGCGCCCCTGCGGCACATAGGCGAGGCCCTTGGCCACTCGCTCGTAGCTCGGCAGATTGCCGAGCTCGGCACCGTCCATGCTGACCGAGCCGCTCTTGGCGGGCAGGATGCCCATCAGCGACTTCATCAGCGTGGTCTTGCCCATGCCGTTGCGGCCCATGATCGCGACGATCTCGTTGCCCGCGACCTTGACGTTGAGCCCGTGCAGCACCTCGCTCTGGCCGTAGGCGACGTGAAGATCGGAAATTGCCAGCATCACACGCTCCTTAATGGCCGAGATACACTTCGATGACCTTGGGGTCGTTCTTCACCTTCTCCATGGTCCCTTCCGAGAGGATCTGGCCCTGGTGGAGCACGGTGACCTTGTGGGCGATGTCCTCGACGAACTTCATGTCGTGCTCGATCACCAGCACCGAACGGTTCTTGATGATGCGGTTGAGCAGCTCGGCGGTCTTGGCGCGCTCGGACACGCTCATGCCGGCGACGGGCTCATCCAGCATCAAGAGGTCCGGGTCCTGGATCAGCAGCATGCCGATCTCGAGCCATTGCTTCTGGCCGTGGCTGAGCAGATCGGCGTTCACGTTCAGCCGGTCCTTCAGGAAGATCATCTCGGCGACTTCGTGCACCCGGTCGCGCACGGCGGCGTCGCGGGTGAAGGTCAGCGCACCGAACACCGAGCGGCCGCGCGGATAGGAGATCTCCAGATTCTCGAACACCGTGAGATCGTCGTAGATCGACGGGTTCTGGAATTTGCGGCCGACACCGGTCTTGACGATCTCGTTTTCCCTCATCCGCGTCAGCTCCTTGCCGCGGAACTGGATCGAGCCGGACGTTGCTTTGGTCTTGCCGCAGATCAGGTCGAGCACGGTGGTCTTGCCGGCGCCGTTCGGACCGATGATGACGCGGATCTCGTTCTCGTCGACATAGAAGGAGAGATCGTTGACCGCCTTGAAGCCGTCGAACGACACCGTCAGCGCCTCGACCGCGAGCAGGAATTCCTTGGGCTGATGACCGACGAGCATGATCTATCTCCTCACTGCCAGCGTGGCATCGGCATCGGGGTGACCTAAGAGCATGATGATCTCCTCACTCCGCCGGGGCGCCGTCGGCGACCGAGCTGTCGGTCCAGCCGGCCGGTTTCGGCTTGCGTGACGCGATCAGGCGATCGATGCGCGGCTGCACATAGTCGCCCCAGATCCCGGCAAGACCGTTCGGGAAGGCCAGGACCACGGCGATGAACAATCCGCCGAGGCCGAACAGCCACAATTCGGGAAAGGTTTCCGACAGGCTGGTCTTGGCGAAATTGACCAGCAGCGTGCCGTAGATCGCGCCCAGGATCGACAACCGGCCGCCGACCGCGGTGTAGATCACCATTTCAATCGACGGCACGATGCCGACGAAGGACGGTGACATGAAGCCGACATTGAGCGCGAACATGGCGCCGCCGATCGCGGCGAACACGGCCGCGATGCAGAAGGCGAAGATCTTGAAATTCGCGACGCTGTAGCCGGAGAAGCGGACCCGGTCCTCCTTCTCGCGCATCGCGACCAGGATGCGCCCGAGCTTGGAGTGCCGGACGAACTGCGCGATCATGATGCAGGCGAACAGCAGACCAACCTCGAAGAAGTACAGCACGATCTTGGCGTGATCGGGCCGGATGTCCCACCCCTTCAGCGTCCGCAGATCGGTCATGCCGTTGATGCCACCGGTGTAACCCTGCTGTCCGACGATCAGGATGGTGAGGATGGCCGCGACCGCCTGGGTGATGATGGCGAAGTAGGTGCCGCCGACGCGGCGCTTGAACATTGCCGTGCCGATAATCCAGGCGAAGATGCCGGGCACCAGGATGATGGCGGCGATCGTGAAGGTGAGGCTGTTGAAGGGCTTCCAGAACAACGGCAGCGAGGTGATCTGATTCCAGTCCATGAAATCGGGAATGCCGGGGGTCGACTGGATCTTGGTGTTCTCCACGCTCGACGCCTCGAGCTTGAGGAACATCGCCATGCAGTAGCCGCCGAGCCCGAAGAACACGCCCTGGCCGAGACTGAGAATGCCGCCATAGCCCCAGCAGATCACCAGCCCCAGCGCGACGAAGGCATAGGTCAGGTATTTCGCGACCAGATTGAGCCTGAAGACATCGAGCGTGAGCGGAAGGATCACCACCAGGAAGACTGCGAGCAACAGAATTCCGATGAGCTCCGATCGATTGAAGAACCGATTGTCGGTCATTGCATCAGCCTTCCGTTTCTCACTTGCGGACCTTGAGGGCGAACAGCCCCTGCGGCCGCAGCATCAGGATTCCGACAACGGCGAGCAGCGTCAGCACCTTGGCCATCGAGCCCGACATGAAGAACTCGAGGGTGGATTGGGTCTGCGAGATCGAGAAGGCCGAGGCGATGGTGCCGAGCAGGCTCGCCGCGCCGCCGAACACGACCACCAGGAACGTGTCGACGATGTAGAGCTGTCCGGACGTGGGCCCGGTCGAGCCGATCATGGTGAAGGCGCTGCCGGCGATTCCCGCGATGCCGCAGCCGAGGCCGTAAGTATAGCGATCGACTTTTTCGGTGTTGATGCCGACGGCGCCGGCCATGATGCGGTTCTGCACCACCGCGCGCACCTGGCGGCCCCAGCGCGATTTGTACATCACATAGGCAACGGAGATGGTGATCAGCACGGTGAGGCACATCACGAAGACGCCGTTGATCGGCACTTCGATGCTGTCGGTGACGTGCAGCGACCCGAGCATCCACTGCGGCAGCTCGACGCCGACCTCGCGCGCGCCGAACACGGAACGATAGGCCTGCTGCAGCATCAGGCTCAGGCCCCAGGTGGCAAGC
>NZ_JBFULT010000193.1:0-12350 GCF_054049755.1 Bradyrhizobium sp. P5_C11_2 | reverse complement strand
CTCTTAGGCCGCCTTCTTCTTGGAAGCGGGGACGTCGAGGACGCCCATGATGTCGCTTTCCTTCATGATCAGCAGATCGACGTTGTCGATCTTGACCTCGGTGCCGGACCACTTGCCGAACAGCACGCGGTCGCCGACCTTCAGGTCGATCGGGATCAGCTTCCCGGCTTCGTCGCGGCCACCAGGGCCGACGGCGACGATTTCGCCCTGGGAGGGCTTTTCCTTGGCAGTGTCGGGAATGATGATGCCGCCAGCGGTCTTCTCTTCTGCGTCAATGCGCTTGACCACGACGCGGTCGTGAAGCGGACGGAATTTCATGCAGTCCTCCTAAGCATTTGCTCGGATTGATGTTTTGAGGGTGTTAGCAATCGATGCCCGCGAGTGCCAATGCGGGTGAAGCTCAGATAAGCCAGGATTTTTGCGGGAGCAAGGGCTTCTAGCAGAAAAATAAGCACTCGGAAGCGTCGTTTGCCAGTTTCCTTTACCATCCTTAACCGGCCTCGGGGACCGTATTAGCACGGAGCCGCGTCTGCTGCTAACGCATTGAATTTCAACAGCTTGTTAAACTTTTGGGCTTGAGATGGGTTATCAGTTTGCGTCACATTTCTCTCATGTGAGCGCATCTCCACCGGGTGGCTCGTAAGCAGCGTACCGGAAAGCCACCCCCTGAATATGCGCTCCTGCAAAGGAGGTTGGCATGGTCTCGCGGGTTGGGGTTGTTTCCGACGACTTCCGGAAACAGGTGCTGGGTTACGGGCTGACGACGGCGCAAATTCTCTATCGGATGCCGGATCATCCCTCGCTGCTTCAGACCTACGTCTGGCAGAACTACGATCTGTTCCCGAAATTCCCGGTGCTGAAGGATTTCCTGGCGTTCTGGCAGGAGAAGCTCGACGGTCCCTTGTTCTCGGTCACCGTCGCGCATTCCAAGCTGATCAAGCCCGCCGAGCTACGTGCGGTCGACGGCGTGTTCAGGCTGCATTGACGCAGCGATCAGGCGTCGCTGCTGCAATAGCGTTGCCACATCGCGCGATAGGCCTCGTCCACCGCTTGCGCGTAGGCGACCGGGTTGCAGGCGGGCGCAGCCCTGACCTGCCCGGGCAGCTCGCGGCGCAATTTGTCGAGGTCGCCGATCTGCGCCGCGCGGCTCACCGCGATGTCGACATATGCCTCCTCGCTGTCCGTAACCCAGTCGGGCAGGCCAAGCGCAGTGAGGATGGAGCCGCCGGCACGGCTGGGCAGAGTGTTCCCGAGCTTCGCCACCACGGGCACGCCCATCTGCAACGCTTCCAACGTGCTGACGCCGCCGTTCTGCGGGAACGGGTCGAGGGCAATATCGACGCGATGGAATGATGTCAGATGATCGATTCGCAAGGTGGTTCCGAGCAGATCGACGCGTTCGGCGGGCACTCCGCAAGTTGCAAGCCGTGCCAGCAGATTGTCGCGGACCAGTTGATCGTCCAGCGCAACATCCTTGATCAGCAGCCGTGACCCCGGCACTCGCTCGAGAATCCTGGACCAGGTCCGCGCGGCCTGGTCCGAAATCTTGCTGATGCGGTTGAACACACCGAATGTGACGAAGCCGTTCGAGGCCGCCGGCGTCGACGCCCGCGCAAGCTCGAGCGGCAGCGGCTCCAGCGTGACAAAGCACGGCAGATCGACAACGGTTTCCGCAAACAGATGCCGAACCTCGGCAGGAATCGCGACCGGGTCCGAGAACAGATAATCGATCGTTGGCAGACCGGTGCCGGTACCGTGGCCCCAGCCATGCACCTGGATCGGCGCCGGCTTGAGCGCAAACACGCCGAGGCGGTTTCCTTTGGTATGGCCGGACAGATCGATCAGGATATCGACGCCATCGGCGCGGATCTGATCGGCGAGGCGATCGTCGCTCCATTGCGAGGCGTCGCGCCATCGATCGGCGATCTTGTGAAATTCGTCGGTCGCCGCATCCGCTTTCGACGAGCAAGAGTAGCACACGATCTCGAACTGTTCCCGGTCACGGTATTGCAGGACCGGCTTGAAGATGAACGCGGCCGAATGCGCGTTGAAGTCCGCCGAGACATAGCCCAGCACCAGAGGGCGATCCGGATCGCGGCTGTTGTCGTGCGGACTCGCCGCTTCTGAAGCGACTTTCGCGCCGATCTGCTCCCACCATGCTTGCCGCGCTAGCTGATGCTGCTCGACGCTGGCATCGGCCAAGAAATCGAGGGCGAAGATCTTGTTGGAGATCGCGCTCGGCAAGTCAGGCGTGATGGCAAGAGCCCTGTCGAAACTGGCCAGGGCTTCGTCGACCCGGCCAAGTCCGGCGAGACAAAGGCCCAGCACCAGGTGAGCTTGAGCGGATTCGGGATCGATCGCGAGGGCCTTCTCGCAATCGGGCAATGCTTCGGCCATTTGCTGGAGATGGAGCCAGACGCTGGCCCGCCAGAGCCACCCGTTCGCGTCGTCGGGTGCCAGGGCGACTGCCCGATTGCAATCCGCCATGGCTTCGTCAAATCGCAGAAGCTCCTGCAATACGACGGCGCGGTTCGCCAGGGCCGAGGCATAGTCAGGCTTGATCGATAGCGCGCGGTTCAAGCTTGCGAGGGCCTCGTCATAATTGCGCAGACGGCAGAGCACCCAACCCCGGCCGTTGTGGGCTTCGGCAAGGTTTCCGTCAATTGCGAGCGCCTTGTCGTAGCACGCGAGCGCTTCCCGAAGATCGAGGGTCACGCTCGCGTTACCGAGATTGGACAGGGCTAGGGCGTAGTTGGGGCGCAAGGCGAGGGCCCTTCGATAGCTCTCGCAGGCTTCATCGTGACGTCGTAGCCCGTTCAGTGCGACGCCCAGAGTCATGTGAGCATCGGCAGATCGCGGATCCACGGCAACCGCCCGGCTCAGGAGAAGCTCGGCCTGCTGATAGTTCTTGGCGTCGGACTCCAGAACGCCGAGCATGTGCAGCGCGATGAATTGGTTGGGCGCGAGCTGCAGGAGTTGGCGATAGGCCGCCTGGGCCTCGCGGAGAAGCCCCTTCTTGTGCAATTGGAGGGCGTTCCCGAGCAATGGCAGCACGTCGGCTTCCTGCCGTTTCCGAAGCCGGGCATTTTGAAATGCACGCTGACCTACGCTGTTGCTCATGAATCAAGTCCCCCAGAATCTCCCTGCGAGATTAGATCGGCGAGGGAACGAATACGAGACCACGACCGTTCGCGACGACAGCTTCGGGCAAGCTACGAACGACGGGTCGTCGCGTGACCAGCCCGAACCCGCGATTGCTGCCTCGTCCAGGACTGGATAGTCTGCCTTCGGGTTGTACCCGTCCGGCGGGTGCGGCTCAGATCAGGGAGGCAGACAATGGCCAGGCAAAAGGCATCAAGACCCGCAACGAAGACCGCGGTGAAGAAGCGGAGTGGCACCAAGGCGGCGGCGCGATCCTCGGCGCGCAAGGCGGTCAAGGCGAAGGCGCGCACCGTCTCTCCGAAGAAGCCCGTACGTCCGAAGCAGCGCATCGCGATCAGCCATCACCGCGAGGAAGACTTCAAGGCCGATGGCCTGCGCGCCTACGCGAAGTACCGCGACCTCGGTATCGCCGAAGCAAGCCACGGCCTCGCGCAAGCACACGTGATCCGGCTGCAGGGCCCCTGCAATCCCGCAGAAGTCTCAAAACTTCACTTCCACGACGTCGAATTCCAGATGGTCTATGTCCTCAAGGGCTGGGTGAAGACCTACATGGAGGGCGAGGGCGAGACGCTGATGAAGCAAGGCAGCGCCTGGACCCAGCCGCCGAAGATCAAGCACATGATCCTCGACTACTCCGACGACGTCGAATTGCTGGAAGTGATTTTACCGGCGGAGTTCAAGACGGTGGAGTTGAAGGCGTAACTCTTTGTCATTCCGGGCTCGCCGCTTCGCGGCGCCCCGGAATGACGAGAGTCCGTTTGTAKCCCGGATGGAGCGAAGCGTAATCCGGGGCCACTACCTGCAACGGGCATGCTTTCCCGGATTGCGCGGAGCTCCATCCGGGCTACGAGTTCGGTGCTAACTCAACACCCCCACGATCGCCCCCATCAAGCACGTCGTCAGCGTGCCCGACACGATCGACTTCAGCCCGAGCGCGTTGATCTCCGCGCGTCGCTCCGGCGCCATTACACCTAAGCCGCCGATCATGATGCCGAGGCTGGCGAAATTGGCGAAGCCGCACATCGCATAGAGCATGATCAGGCGCGAGCGCGGATCGAGCGCCTCCGGCGACAGTTTTGACAGATCGACATAGGCGATCAATTCGTTGAGTACCGTCTTGGTCCCCATCAGGCTGCCCGCCGTGACCGCCTGATCCCAGGGCAGTCCCATCAGCCAGCACACCGGCGCCATCACCAGCCCAAGCAGGCGCTGCAATGAGATCGCAGCGCCACCAATGTTCGGCAGCAGGCCGAGGATGGCATTGACGAGATAGACCAGCGCCACCAGCACCAGCAGCATGGCGACGATGTTGATCAGCAGCTCGATCCCCGCGCTCGTCCCCTTCACGATCGCATCCATCGTGCCGGACACCTCCATCTCGGGATCCTCCAGCGCGCCGCCGGTGCGCTTGTCGCTGGTTTCGGGCACCATGATCAGGCTGACGAGGATCGCGGCCGGCGCACCCAGCACGGAGGCGATGACGAAATGCGCGGCCGCATCTGGAATGAGCGGCGCCAACAGCGTCGCGTAGAGCACCAGCACCGTGCCGGCGATGCCGGCCATGCCGCCGGTCATCACCAGAAACAATTCGCTGCGTGTCATCTGCGCAAGATACGGCCGCACGAACAGCGGCGCCTCGACCATGCCGAGAAAGATGTTGGCGGCGGTCGACAGCCCGACCGCGCCGCCGACGCCCAAGGTGCGTTCGAGCACCCAGGCCATGCCGCGCACGATCGGCGGCAGCACCCGCCAATAGAACAGCAGCGTCGTCAGCACGCTCATCACCAGCACGATCGGCAGCGCCTGGAACGCCAGGATGAAGTCGGCGCCCGGCGCCTTCAGGTCGAAGGGCAGGGGACCGCCGCCGATATAGCCGAACACGAAGGAGGAGCCGGCACGCGAGGCCGCCGAGATCGCACCGACCGCCTCGTTGATGGCGCCGAAGGCGTGCGCGACGACGGGCAGCTTGATCAGGACGATCGCGGTGACAAAGGTCACGACGAGGCCGATCGCCGCCTGGCGCGCCGAGACCGCGCGGCGATTCTCTGCCAGCGCGTAGGCGATCAGCAGCAATGCGAAAACGCCGAGTGCAGATTGCAGCCGCAGCATGATGTCCCCAAACCCTCAATGATTATGGCCGCGCGTGCGTTGCAAACGCAATGCCGGAAGAGCCGGGAAGCGCCCCGCTGTTGACAAGCAGGTCCGCGTCAGCCACGCGGGGCAGGTCGACATCAGGGGCCGGGTAGTCCGAGCGTGACCGAAGAGGCAATGCCAGCGCAGCCGATATCAGCGAATCAGCCGGTCAGCGCCCGCGCGCTCCTCGCCCACCGCGCCTTCCTGTTTTTCCTGCTCTCGCGCAGCCTGTCGCGCTTTTCCAGCCAGATCGCGGCGGTCGCGATCGGCTGGCAGATCTACGATCTCACCGGCTCGGCCTTCGACCTCGGCATGGTCGGCCTCGTGCAGTTCCTGCCCACCGCGCTTCTCGTGTTCGTCGCCGGCCATGCCGCCGACCGCTACGAGCGCAAGCGCGTGGTCCAGCTCTGCCAGCTCGTGAATGCCGCAACCGCGCTCTATCTCGCCGTCACCACTTATCTGGGCGCGGTCGGCGAGGTTCAGATCTTCGTCGCGACCTTCGTGCTCGGCATTGCCGGCGCCTTCGAGAGCCCGACCACGGCGGCGCTGCTGCCGCTGATCGCGCCGCAGGGATCGCTCCAGCGCGCGACGGCGGTCTCGAGCGGCGCGGCACAGGTCGCGACCATCACGGGGCCGGCGCTCGGCGGCTTCGCCTATGCGATCGCGCCGCATCTCGCTTATGCCGTGATGGTGCTGTTCTGGATTCTCGGGATGATCCTGACCGGCTTCATCCGGCCGCGCCCGCAGGCCGTCGCCAGGGACATGGCGGACGCCGACAATATCTATGCCGGCGTCCGCTTCATCCGCAGCAACCCGGCGATCCTCGGCACCATCTCGCTCGATCTGTTCGCGGTGCTGTTCGGCGGCGTCACCGCGCTGTTGCCGATCTACGCCCGCGACATCCTCCAGACCGGCCCAATGGGGCTCGGCGTGCTGCGTGCCGCGCCGGCGGTCGGCGCGCTGCTGATGACCATGGTGTTGGCGCGGCACGCCATCTCGCGGCATGTCGGCCTGCGCATGTTCCAGGCCGTGATCGTGTTCGGAATTGCCACGGTCGTGTTCGCGCTGTCGTCCTGGATGTGGCTGTCGGTGCTTGCGCTCGCCATCCTCGGCGCGGCCGACACGATCAGCGTCGTGATCCGCTTCTCGCTGGTGCAGCTCTCAACGCCCGACGAGATGCGCGGCCGCGTCGGTGCGGTGAATTTCCTCTTCATCAACGCCTCGAACCAGCTCGGCCAGTTCGAAAGCGGGGTCGCGGCTGCACTGCTCGGCGCAATGCCGGCCGCCGTGCTCGGCGGCGTCTGCACCGTCGCGGTGGCGCTGCTCTGGATGAAGCTGTTTCCGAGCCTGCGGCAGGTGGAGAGCTTGGAGTAGGGGCCTTCTTCGCCTCTCCCCGCGTGCGGGGAGAGGCCGACACGCGCCGAGCGATGCGGAGCGTCGTCCGCAGCGTGGCGGGTGAGAGGGACTCTCCGCGAGTCCAAATGCAACCGCTTATGCCGAGATGGCCCCTCACCCCAACCCTCTCTCCACCGTCATTGCGAGGAGCTCTTGCGACGAAGCAATCCAGAATCATGCCGCAGAGACAATCTGGATTGCTTCGCTGCGCTCGCAATGTCGATTGTTGAAGCAGCGCGGGACCTTAGCTCACGTCACCCCCCGCGGCTGACCGCCTGCTGGCGCTCCTTGACGCCTACTGTGCATGGGGTTGTTTGTCAGTTTTTTTAGTTTAGCCCCGTCCGACGAACGGCATCTTGCTCGCCATCACCGTCATGAACAGCACGTTGGCGTCGAGCGGCAGGCCGGCCATGTAGGCCACGGCATCACCGACCGCCTTCGCGTCCATGCGCGGCTCGTGCTTCATGGTGCCGTCGGGCTGCATCACGCCGGGCCCGGCGACCATGCGGTCGGTCATCGGGGTCGCGGCATTGCCGATGTCGACCTGGCCGACCGCGATGTCGTACATGCGGCCGTCGAGGTTGGAGGCCTTGGTCAGGCCCGTGATGGCGTGCTTGGTCGAGGTGTAGGCCGCGGAGAACGGCCGCGGCGCATGCGCCGAGATCGAGCCGTTGTTGATGATGCGGCCGCCGCGCGGGGTCTGGTCCTTCATGATGCGAAAGGCGTGCTGGGTGCACAGGAACGGGCCGGTGAGGTTGGTGTTCACCACCGCCTGCCACTGGTCGAGGCTCAAATCCTCGAAATTCACCGGCGGGGCGCCCATGCCGGCATTGTTGAAGAGCACGTCGAGCCGGCCGTAGGTCGCCTTCACCTTGTCGAACAGCGCGGCAATGGAGTCCGGTTTGGTCATGTCGGCGGTGACACAAAGGCTCTTGCCGGCGGGACCGAGCTTCGCGGTCTCCTCGAGCATGTCGAGCCGGCGCCCGACCAGCACCACGGTGAAGCCGGTGTTCATCAGCGCCAGCGAGGCCGCGCGCCCGACACCAGTGCCGGCGCCCGTCACCACTGCGATCTTCTTTGCTTCACTCATCGTTTCCTGCCTTTTCTCTTAAGTTGTCAGGTTTTGGGTTCTTTTTCGTTCTTGTAGGGCGGCCGCGGGATGTTCTGGTGTGCCGCGCGCAGCGCCGCCGACCAGCGCGAGCGCAGATCGTGGAAATAGGGCTCGCCCGCCTCGATGCGGTGGTTGAGGTCGGCATCGTACGCGTCCGCCCGCACCACCAGCACGTCGATCGGCAGGCCGACGCCGAGATTCGAGCGCATGGTCGAATCCATCGAGATCAGGCCGGTCTTCAGCGCCTCGTAGAGCTCGACGTCGTAATGCATGGCGCGGTCGAGCACCGGCTTGCCGTATTTGTGCTCGCCGATCTGCAAATAGGGCGTGTCGGTGGTGCATTCGATGAAATTGCCTGCCGTGTAGACCATGAACAGGCGCATCCGCGCGCCCTTGATCTGGCCGCCGAACAGGAAGGAGACGTCGAACGAGACGTCCTCGGATTTCAGCGCCGGGCCTTCGGTCGCGTGCACCGCCCGGATCGCCCGCCCGATGCGCTGCGCGGCCTGGAACATGGTCGGCGCGTTCATCAGCGTCTCGATGTCGCCCGTGGTGGGGTCTTCCAGGCCTTCGGTCAGCGTGGACAGCACCGACTGGCTGATGGCGAGGTTGCCGGCGCTGGCGATCGCCATGATGCGGTCGCCGGGCTTGGAGAAGATGTGGAGCTTGCGGAAGGTCGAGACGTTGTCGAGGCCGGCATTGGTGCGGGTGTCGGCGATCATCACCAGACCGTCCCGAACCAGGATTCCGCAACAATAGGTCATTTCCCATCCCCGAACGCGAGCGTTTGCGCGGAATTACTAGCCAATTTCAGGGGCCGCTCCAACCCCAATTCCCAGGGTGAGGCCGTCATTCCGGGGCGTCGACGAGAAACGCCTCGTCGACGGGGACGCCGAGCGCTGTGACCAGGCGGTTGGTCTCCGCGGCCATGCCGACGATGGCGAGCATCTCGCGATATTCGGCCTCGGTCATGCCCTTGGCCCGTGCGCTGGCGGTGTGCGAATGGATGCAGTAGCTGCAGCCATGCGCCACCGAAACCGCGACATAGAGCATTTCCTTGATCTTGGGATCGAGCGCCCCCGGAGCCATCACCTCCTTGATGCTCTCCCAGGTCCGCCGCAGCGTCTTCGGATCATGCGCCAGCGCGCGCCAGAAATTGTTGACGAAATCCGACTGCCGCACCTTGCGGATATCGTCGAAAACGGCGCGCGCCTCGCTGGAGAGTTCATCGTCCGAAAGCAGCTTTACGGTCGCCATGGGGTACCTCGCGGGGTCAGGTCTGATCCCGCGAGTGTAGCACGGCTCGAGCACTCAGCCGGCATGTCCGGCCGAACGACGCAAGGCCAGCTTGCCGACGTCGACATATTGCCGCTGCTGCGCATGGGCGTGCTGCGCCCCGACGTGAAGGTCGCGCAGACGCCGCTGCAGCGGCGAGCTGTCATAGACCGCGCTGCTGCCGGCCAGCGCAAAGCAGGCATCCGCGATGCCGACGCAGGTCGTGGCGAGCCAGACCGCGGATCTCGCGCCCTCGATCATGAGGTCTTCGTCTCTCAGCGTGCCGGCCAGCGCGTGACGCCAGTGGCTGGCGACCTGGGCCTCTTGAAATGCCTGCGCGGCCGCGAGGTTGGCTGAAATCCGGCCGACCTCGAACTGGAAGATCTCGGACTCCCGCATCGGGGTGGCCGCATATAATTGCTGCCTCCCGGTGTGAGCCAGTGCGAGCAGGTCATCGACGGTGCCCTCGGCCATGCCCACCGAGAATGTGCCGTGAAGCAATGGCAGCCATTGCCGTAACGCCTCATAGAGCGGGCCCGACATGCGAGGGGGAGCTTCGAGATCGAAGACATGGGTCTCGGGAACAAGCCGCTCCCGCAGCGTGATGTGATGGCTGCCCGTGCCCTTAAGCCCGGCCGCGTGCCAGGTATCCTCGATGTCCCAGTCACGCGCCGGCATCACAACGATGCGAACCAGCGGCTTGCCATGCGGACCAGGGATTGGTCTCCCGTTGTCGGTAACGATGCAGAAGCCGCCCATCCATTCGGCGTGGGTACAGCTGCTGGCGAAGGGCCAGCGGCCCTTGACGCGATAGCCGTCGCCTACACGCTCAGCCGTTCCACCCGGCTGGGACGAGCCGCAGATCGCCACATCAGGCCCGTCCTGATAAATTTGCTGGTACAATTCAGGGCGTGCAGCGGCGGCAAAAAGGCTGCCGACCCCGCCGACGATCGAGATCCAGCCGATCGAGCCGTCGAGACGGGTCAGCGCCTTGATCACCTCCAGCCCGGCCGGAAGATCGAGCTCCAGCCCGCCATGGCTCCGGGGGACGAACATCCGAAACAGTCCGATCGATCTCAATCGTTCCACCAGGTCGGGCGGGACGCGGCGCGCAGCTTCCATCTCGGCGGCGCGCGCCGTTATCTCGGGAGCCAGCTCCTGGATGCCCAGAAGCATGTCCTTGTGGGGATCGCGCAGGGGCACGGAACGTTTTTTGGTGTTTTCGTGAAGCTGCATCTGTCTCAACCTCTGTTGCGGAACGGACCGCAACAGAAGTTGAACAGACGGCGCTACGGCGCGGTTACAGCGCGGCGCTTGTCGATTACGGCTGTAATTTCGCTGGGCTAGCTCTGCCGCTGTGACTGCGATTGCCCGCCGCGGCCGGCCTGCTCGACCTTGACAGTCACCGTCAGCGTCTCCGCGCCGCCGCCATAGCGGGTGCCGCGCACGGGGGCTGCGCCGAGATAATCGAGCCCGATGGCGACGCGGACATGGGCGTCGGTGGTGYAGATGCAATTGGCGGGATCGAAGCCGACCCAGCCGAGACCATCGACAAAAGCCTCCGCCCAGGCGTGGCCGGCATCCTGATGCACCGTGCCGTCGGAGCGCAAAAAGTGACCGGAGACGAAGCGCGCCGGAACCCCGCCGCTGCGGGCGCAGGCGATGAAGATGTGCGCGTAGTCCTGGCAGACGCCGCGCTTGAGCGTGAACGCCTCTGCCGCCGAGGTGCCGCTGTTGGTCGGGTCCTCGTCGAACGTCATGTGCTCGCTGATCTGCGTCATCAGCGTGTGCAGGAAGCCGAGCGTGTCGCTCTCGGCCTCGCTGCGCAACTGGCGCGCCACCGCCGCCATCGCCGGATTGACCTCGGTCAGTTCGGTCGTGCGCAGGAACATGCCGGCCGGAAAGCGCTCGTCGGCACCGCGCAGCACGCCACCGGTGTCGTGGGTCTCGATCAGACCCTCGGCGGTGATCTTGATGTCGCCGACGGGTCCGCAGGACAACACATGGGTGACGTTGCCGAACGCGTCCTCATGGGTGTCGAGCTTGGTGTCGGTCGAGACGTCGATCTGCCATTCCGCCACATATTGCCCGTCATGGCTGCACGGCGTCATGCGCAGGATCTGGATCACGCTCGTGGCCTGCGGCTCGTAGCGATAGGTCGTGGTGTGCTGGATTCGCAGGCGCATGGTGGACCGTTGTTCTGGCGTCATTCCGGGGCGGCACGAAGAGCCAGACCCGGAATCTCGAGATTCCGGGTCTGGTCCTTCGGACCATCCCGGAATGACGGCGTGTATCAGATCAAATACTGCTTCGTGATGATTTCGCCCAGCCTGGAATTGTCGGAGATGAATTCCTGAATGAATTCATGCACGCCATGCTGGAAAATGTCGTTCATGTTGGAGTGTTCGAGCCGGTTGCGGATGCCGCGGGCGTGGCGCTGGGCCGGGCCCTGGCGGCCATAGGCGACGCCGATCTGGTCGAGATTGCGCACGAGATTGCCATAGCAGCTCGCCAGCGATCGCGGCAGCGTGTCGTTGAGGATGAGCAGATCCGCGATCAGCCAGGGTTTCAGCGTCTCGCGATAGACCCAGTGATAGGCCGTCAGCGCCGAGACCGAACGCAGGATCGAGCTCCATTGGTAGAAGTCGAGGGGCCCGCCGACATGTTCCTCTTCGGGCAGCAGCACGTGATACTTCACGTCGAGAATGCGTGCGGTGTTGTCGGCGCGCTCGAGATGCACACCCATCCGCGAGAACCAGTAGGCGTCGTTGCGCAGCATGGTGCGGTAGGCCGAACCGTCGAAGCGCAGCGAGGTTTCCTGGACGAAGCGCAGGAACTTTGCCAATTCCTCGCGTGTGGAGGTCCCCTTGCTCCAGACCTCCTGCAATTCGATCCAGGACGAGTTGATGGTGTCCCACATCTCGCTCGTGAGCGCGGTGCGCACCGAACGCGAGTTCAACCGCGCCGCCTCGATGCAGTTCTTGATCGAGGACGGATTGTTCGGCGAGAAGGAGAGGAATTCGACGACGTTGTGTTCGTTGGCTTCCTCATATTGGCGGTAGAAGCTTGCGGCGACGCCGGCGGTGAGCAACGCCGAGTCCCATTCATTGGTCTTGCCGATATAGGCGGCCGGCAGCGCGGTGACGCGCAGCGTCGCATCGATGGTGCGCGCAAGATATTCGGCCCGTTCGACGTAGCGGGCGAGCCAGTAGAGGTTTTCGGCGGTACGCGACAGCATCTCTCTACTCGTCCAGTATCCAGGTGTCTTTGGTGC
>NZ_JBFULT010000192.1:0-12378 GCF_054049755.1 Bradyrhizobium sp. P5_C11_2 | reverse complement strand
TTCCTACATCGGCAAGAACGACTACGAGCACGCGCTCGCCGACTACAATCGGGCCATCAAGCTCGATCCGAAATTTGCGCTCTGCTATTACAACCGCGGCACCGCCTATCGCGAGCACGGCGAAGCCGACCGGGCGCTGGCCGATTTCGACATGTCGATCAAGCTCGATCCCGGTTACGGCCCGGCCTATGGCAACCGCGCGCGGATCTTCCGCGACAAGGGCGATCGCACGCGCGCGCTGGCCGATTTCGGCAAATCGCTTCAGCTCAATCCGGACAATGACCGCGACGCCTATGCGCGCGCGAACATGTATTACGAAACGCGGGAATATGCGCGGGCGCTGGAGGACTATGACCGTTCGATCAAGGCCAATGCGAGCTATTCCGGCGTGTTCAATTCGCGCTGCATGACCCGCGCGATCGTCGGCCGCTTGCAGGAGGCGCTGGCCGATTGCGACCAGTCGCTGCGCATGCGCCCGGACGATCCCGACACGCTCGACAGCCGCGCCCTCGCCTATTTGAAGCTCGGCAATCTCGACGCGGCGATTGCGGATTACGACGCAGCCTTGAGCCGCAGGCCGGAATTCGACAGCGCGCTCTATGGCCGCGGCCTGGCGAAGCGGAAGAAGGGCGACGCCGAGGGCGCGGAGCGCGACATCGCGGCCGCAAAGGCGATCAATGCCGGAATTGCCGACGCGTTCGCGCAGTTCGGGGTGCAGTGAAGCCGTCACGCGCTGACCTGAGCGACACACGCCGGGCGGGCGTCGCGCCAAACGCCCGCTTGACAAGCCCTGCCATTCGGCTGTAGGGACCCGCCCCATGATCAACGCTCGGACCCATCAGCGCACCGAAATGCTCCGTCGTCGCTTCCGCGACGATGAGAGGGTGCGCCATGTCCGACGACGCCGCTGAACCACTGAATTCAGCTTAAGTTTTCGAGAAGGCCGCACCCGCAAGGTGCGGCCTTTTTACTTTTCGCACGCCTTTTCCACCCGCCTCCAGAGGAGTTCGACATGACCGACGCCACCCATCCGTATGACGCGCTGATGGACATCACTGCACGGCCCAAGGCCGTGTTCGTCCGCGGCGCGGGCTCCTACCTCTGGGACGACAGCCGCAAGCGCTATCTCGATTTCGTGCAGGGCTGGGCCGTCAACTGCCTCGGCCACTCGCCGCCGGCCGTCGCCGATGCGCTCACCGCGCAGTCCAAGCGGCTGCTGACGCCGAGCCCGGCCTTCTACAACGAGCCGAGCTTGAAGCTCGCGCAGGCGCTGGTCGCAAACAGCGCCTTCGACCAGGTCTTCTTCGCCAATTCCGGCGCGGAAGCCAACGAGGGCGCGATCAAGCTCGCGCGGAAATACGGCAGCCTGCACAGGAACGGCGCGTTCGAGATCATCACCTTCGAAGGCGGCTTTCACGGCCGCACGCTGGCGACGATGTCGGCCTCGGGCAAGAAGGCGTTCGCGCCGCTGTTCGAGCCGAAGGTCGCGGGCTTCAAGAAGGCCAAGCTCAACGACATCGCCTCGGTCGAAAAGCTGATCAACGACAACACCGTCGCGGTGATGCTCGAGCCGATCCAGGGCGAGTCCGGCGTGTGGCCGGCGACCGACCAGTTCTTGAAGGAGCTGCGCGCGCTGACCGAGGCGCATGGCCTGTTGCTGATCTTCGACGAGATCCAGACCGGCATGGGCCGGACCGGAAAGCTGTTCCACTACGAGCACGCAGGCATTGCGCCGGACATCATGACGCTCGGCAAGGGCATCGGCGGCGGCGTGCCGCTCGCAGCGCTGCTTGCGACCGAACGCGCCTCCTGCTTCGAGCACGGCGACCAGGGCGGCACGTTCAACGGCAACCCGATCATGTGCGCGGTGGGGCTTGCGGTCCTGGACGAGGTCGGCAAGCCGGATTTCCTGAAGGCGGTCGCCGAGACGGGCCTGCTGCTCGAAAGCGAGCTGCAGAAGGTCTCGGCCCGGCATGGCCTCGGCGAGGTGCGCGGCCGCGGCCTGTTGCTGGCGCTCGACCTCAAGCTGCCGATCGCGCCCGGCATCGTCGCCCAGGCCTTCGAGGCCGGCGTGCTCCTCAACGCGCCGCAGGTCGACGCGCTCCGTTTCATGCCGGCGCTGAACGTCACGAAGGGAGAGATCGCCGAGATGATCGATTGTCTCGACGGGATCTTGACCAAGGCCGGCGCGGCACGACGCGTGGCGTAAGGCCACTCTCGTGCCCCGGACGCAGCGCAGCGCCCCCTTCGGCGGTGCGCTGCAGAGCCGGGGCCCATCTCGCCGCATTGTACCTTGTTGCCAATCTGGGTCCCGGCTCTGCGCTGCAACGCTTATGCGTCGCAGCTTGTCCGGGACACGGGAGCTACGGCTTCAAGATCGACGCGCCCGTGGTCTTGCGGCTTTCGAGATCGATATGCGCCTTGGCGGCGTCCTTCAGGGCGTAGGCGTGGTTGATCGGCACGTGCAGCTTGCCGTTGATGACGGCGGCGAACAGCGTGTCGGCGCCTTCCAGCAGCTCCGAGCGCTTGCCGATGTAATCGTTGAGTTTTGGCCGCGTCGCAAACAGCGAGCCGTGATTGTTGAGCTCGGCGATCGAGAACGACGGTACCGGACCAGAGGCATTGCCGAAGGAAACGAACATGCCGCGCGGCTTCAGGCAGGAAAGCGAGCCCGGAAACGTCGACTTGCCGACGCCGTCATAGACGACGTCGCAGCCCTCGTTGCGGCTGATCTGCTTGACGCGCGCGACGAAGTCCTCCTCGTTGTAGAGAATGACGTGGTCGCAGCCATTGGCCTCGGCAAGCTCGGCCTTCTCGCGCGAGCCGACGGTGCCGATGACGTGGGCGCCCATCGCCCTCGCCCATTGGCAGGCGAGCAGGCCGATGCCGCCGGCCGCGGCGTGGATCAGCACGCGATGATGCGGCTCGACCTTGAAGGTCTTGTGCAGGAGATACCAGACCGTGAGCCCCTTCAGCATCAGCACGGCGCCCTGCTCGTGGGTGATGTGGTCGGGCAGCTTGACCAGCCGCTCCCAGGGGATGTTGCGCTCGCCGGTATAGGCGCCGAGATTGTAGTAGTAGGCGACGCGGTCGCCGGGATGGAAATTCGTGACACCCGGTCCGACAGCTGTGACCTCGCCCGAGGCCTCGTTGCCGGCGATGAAGGGCAGTCCCGGCGCCTTGTAGAGCCCGGTGCGATAATAGACGTCGATGAAGTTCAGCCCGACCGCATGCTGTCGGATGCGCACCTCGCCGGTAGCGGGCGCCGGCACGTCGACGCTCTCATAGACCAGGGCTTCGGGGCCTCCGACCTTGTGCACACGGACGGCTTTGGTCATCGCCTGAGCTCCTCGGTCTTCCTGCTCTCGGTCTTCTCGCGGCTAAGCGAAAGACATCGCGCCCGCCTTGTCAACTCGACGCGGGCTTGCCGACCTTCCGGCGGTTGCGCTTCGCCAGCACATTGAAGAACTCGACCGCCGCCGAGAACGCAATTGCGAAATAGATGTAGCCGCGCGGAATGTGGAATTGGAATCCGTCCGCGACCAGCGCGACGCCGATCAGCACCAGGAACGCCAGCGCCAGCATCTTGGTGGTGGGATGCTCGGCGACGAATCGCGACACCGGTCCMGACGAAATGTACATGATCAGGCAGGCGATCACGACGGCCGCGATCATGATCTCGATGTCCTGCGCCATGCCGATCGCGGTGATGATCGAGTCCAGCGAGAACACGATGTCGATGATGATGATCTGGACGATCACCCAGAAGAAGGCGTTGCGGCCGGAGCCCTGATCGCCCTCTCCCTCATCGGACTCGACCTCGGCGTGGATCTCATGCGTCGCCTTCGCGATCAGGAACAGGCCGCCGCCGATCAGGATGAGGTCACGCCAGGAGAAGTCGTAGCCCTTCATCGAGAATACCGGCGCGGTCAGGCCGATCAGCCAGACCAGGAGGCTCAGCAGGATGATGCGGAAGACCAGTGCCAGCGCGAGACCGATCTGGCGGGCGCGGTGCGCCTRCTTCTCGGGGATGCGGGAGACGATCACCGACAGGAAGATGACGTTGTCGATGCCGAGCACGATCTCGAGCGAGGTCAAGGTGAGCAGCGCGGCCCAGGCTTCGGGGCTGGTCAGGAGGTGCATCATGCGAAGGATCTTGCGAACCGGATCAATGCGTCGCTGAAGGCGATCCAGAGCGCGATCGCGCAGAGCGCGACGGTGACGCCGATGCCGACGTGAAAATCCATCTCCAGCACATAGAGGGCGAGCAGCGCCCAGATCCCGATCAGCGACATCGTCAGCCAGCGCAGCCGCACGACGCGGACCGGATGCAGCACGTGGAACGGCACGAAGGTCAGCACCACCAGCGCCGCGACCAGCAGCGTCGACAACAGCGGCGGCCAGTGCAGCAGGAACAGGTAGAACGCCGCCGCGTTCCACAGCGCCGGAAAGCCGCGAAAATGATTGTCGTCGGCCTTCATGCGCAGATCGGCGAAATAGAGCGCGCTGGTGACGATGATGGCGACACCGAGCAAGGGAGCCGCGACCGGCAGCAGCAAGCCGCTCGCGACGATCGCGTAGGCCGGCACGAAGACATAGGTGACGAAGTCGACCACGAGATCGAGCACGTCGCCGGACCAGTTCGGCTGCACGTTCTTGACGTCGAGCCGGCGCGCGATCGGGCCGTCGATCGCGTCGATGATCAGCGCGATACCCAGCCATTGAAACATCGCCGCCCAGTGCTCGCGCACGGCCTCCAGCATCGCCAGCAGCGCGATGGCCGCGCCGAAGGCGGTGAAGATGTGCACCGAGAAGGCCGCGGCGCGGATCGCGGGCGTGGGCTTCAGGGAATCCTCTTGGCTGTCCATGGCTCCTGCTATCAGAATGAGAACGATTTGCACATCCGCCATTGCGGCGCTCAGTCGCACAATTCGTCATAAAATCAGGCAAAATCAGCGGGCTTGAATTTGCCGCCGGGCGTGTCAATTGTCGTTCCATGACAGACGCCTCGACACTCTTTGACGCAGCCGTGATCGGCGGCGGACCGGCAGGCCTTAGCGCGGCCATCGCACTGGCGCAGGCGGGTGCGCGGACCGCGCTGGTGGCGCGGCGCGTGCCCTATGCCGACAACCGCACTACCGCGCTGCTCGGCGCCTCCGTCGATCTCCTGGACACGCTCGACGTCTGGCCGCGCTGCAAGGACAAGGCGGCAGCCCTCGAGGTGATGCGGCTGGTCGACGATACCGGCCGGCTGTTCCGCGCGCCGGAGGTACGGTTCTCCTGTCACGAAATCGCTCTCGACGCCTTCGGCTACAACATCGACAACCGCTCGCTGATGCTGGCGCTGGAGGAGCGCGCGGCCGAATTCCCCGATCTCGTCCGTTTCGATGACGAGGCCGAGAGCATCGTCATCGAAGCCGACGACGTCGCCATCCGCACGGCCTCCGGTCAGTTCTTGACGGCGCGGCTGGTGGTCGGGGCCGATGGCCGGCATTCGCTGTGCCGCGAGGCCGCCGGCATTGCGGTGACGCGGCGCGACCTGACGCAGACCGCGCTGACCTTCAACGTCGGCCACGCGCGGCCGCATCGCAACGTCTCGACCGAGTTCCACACCCCGCACGGCCCTTGCGTGTTCGTGCCCCTGCCCGGCGACCGCTCCAGCGTCGTCTGGGTCGCGGCCCCCGCCGAGGCCGAACGGCTGCGCGGCCTAAGCGATGCGGATCTGTCGGCCGCGATCGAGAAGCAGTCGCACTCGATCCTGGGACGCATGACGGTCGAGCCCGGCCGCAACCTGTTCCCGCTGGCGATCGAACGGCCGAAATCCTTTGCCCGCGACCGCATCGCGCTGGTCGGCGAAGCCGCCCATGTGGTTCCCCCGATCGGCGCCCAGGGCCTCAACCTCGGCTTGCGGGATGCCGCCGATATCGCGCGGCTCGCCGGCGAGGCCATCGCGGCGGGCCACGATCCCGGGGCGCCCGACGTGCTCGAGCGCTACGACCGGGCGCGGCGTCCGGACATCCTGAGCCGGACCTTTGCGATCGACATCGCCAACCGCTCCCTGCTCAATGATTTCCTGCCGCTGCAGCCGGTCCGCGCCGTCGGCATGCACCTGCTCGGCGCCGTCGGCCCGCTCCGGCGTTTTGCCATGCGCGAGGGGCTGACGCCGACGTGGCGGAAGTAGCGTTCTGCGAAACCAAGCGCGAATGGCCTTAGGTTGAATTGGTTCGCCGCGGGCTCGGTGCAACCTCTCCCGCTTGCGGGGGAGGCGTAGGCCGCCCTTGGCGGCCGTCATACTAAGAGACGCCAAGGCGAAGCCTTGGCTATGGCGAAGCGCCGGGTGGGGGCTTTCTCCTCGTAGGGGCTTTCTCCGCAAACTTCGGATAATCCCGATGCGGAGACACCCTCTCCCCAACCCTCCCCCGCAAGCGGGAGAGGGAGCGCACCTGTCGCGTGTCTACGGAAACGCCAGCCGGCCGGTCTGGAGCAGCCACATCACGCTGGTCAGCGTGACGACGGACGCGAAGGTCCCGAGCAGCACCGCGACGGAGGCGGATTCGATCCAGGCGTCATTCTGCCGGGCGATCACGAACACGTTGAGCGCCGGCGGCAGCGACGCCATCAGCACGGCCGTCGCAGCCCAGGGCTGCGCGAACGGGCCGAACGCCAGCATCAAGCCAAAGGCCGTGAGCGGATGGATCAGCAGCTTGACCGCGATCACGCCCGGCACCTCCCATGGCACGCGGTCGAACGGCCGCAAGGCCACCGTGACGCCGAGCACGAACAGCGCGGTCGGGGCCGCCGCGTTCTGGAGGAAGGTGATGGYGCGGTCGAGCGCGACCGGCAGCTCGATATGCAGCGCCGCAACTGCCGCGCCAAAACAGGCCGACATGATCAGCGGGTTGAGCACGATCTGCTTCAGCACGACGCCGAAGGCGTGCACGAGCGAGGGATGGTCGCGGTCGGAAAGCTCGATCAGGAGCGGCACGATCGTGAACAGGAAGATGCTGTCGCAGCAGAAGATCAGCGCGGTCGGCGCCGACGCCTTGGTCCCGAGCACCGCGAGCGCCAGCCCCGGTCCCATGTAGCCGATATTGCCGTAGCCGCCGGACAGGCCCGCGAGCGTCGCCTCGCGCAGCGATAGCCTTCCGAGGACCTTGCCGACGACGAGCGCGAGGGTGAACGCCGCAACCGTCGATAGCGTGGTGGCGACCAGGAACGGCGGGTTGTTCAGCTCCGCAAACGGCGTCTTCGACATGATCGCAAACAGCAGCGCCGGCAGCGACACGTAGAGCAGGAAGAAGTTCATCCAGGCCAGGCCCGATTCCGGCAGCGACTTGGCCTTGCCGCAGGCAAAGCCGACGAAGATCAGGCCAAAATAAGGTAGGGCCAGATTGAGGATATCGACCATTGGTGAAGTGTTTTCTGAAGGATTGGGGGTTACCCGCCCCTTACCAGCGGGTTAATTCGAAATGAGGGCACTAGCATCGGCCACAATCCTGGTCTATCGACGGGGAATGATTAAAGCGCGGACCGCGAAATTTCAGATCGGACAGGTCGTTCGCCACCGGATCTTCTCGTTCCGGGGCGTGATCTTCGACATCGATCCGGAATTCAACAACACCGAGGAATGGTGGCTGTCGATCCCTGAGGAGGTGCGGCCCCACAAGGACCAGCCGTTCTACCACCTGCTCGCGGAGAACGCGGAGTCGGAGTACGTCGCCTATGTCTCCGAGCAGAACCTGCTCCCGGACGATTCCGGCGAGCCGATCCGCCACTCCCAGGTCACGGAGATCTTCATCAAGGACAAGGGCGGCGGATATCGCCCGCGCAATCCGTCCCTGAACTGATCTCCGCCGAGATACAATTGTTCAGAAAAAAGGCGCTCGGGATGAGCGCCTTTTTCATGTCCGGGATTTGGTCCCGACTACTTCTGAGCGGTCGGAGGCGCGCCAGGGACAGCACCGCCCTGCTCGAGCTTCTTGCGCTGCTCGTCGGCCTTCTTCTGAAGCTCTTCCTGGAGCTTCTTCTGGTTTTCCTCGAACACCTTCGGATCGGTCGGCGGACCGTCATAGGCCTTCTGGAATTCGCCCGCGAGCGGCAGCGGCAGGGTCAGCGGCGCGCCGTTGGCATTGATCGCCTGGACAACGAGATTCTGGCCCTTCTTCATGTTTCCGATGAGCTCGGGCGTGGCCTCGTAGTCGGACATGCAGCCGTTCTGGAAGCAGATCACATACGGGCTCTGCAGCGGCGCGTTGTTGTCGACGATGATGCGGGTGCCGTGGACGAGCTGCATGCCGAGCGGCAGCGTCACGCGCAGGATCTTCTTCGGTTCGCCTTCCGGCTCGATGATGACGGCGGCGATGACCGGCTGGCCCGACTCGATGCGGCCGTCCTTGCCGGTGAAGCAGACCTGCTTGGCATTGGCGTCCTGGCCCTTGAGGCAGAACTTGGTCCAGGGGGCGTAGATCAGCTGGATCTGCTGGTCGGCCGGCTGGGCCGCGCCCTGCTGCGCCGGGGCGCCCGCGGCGGGAGCCTGCTGGGCGGGAGCCTGAGCGGCCGGTGCCGGAGCCTTGGGAGCAGCCTTGGGAGCAGCTTTCGGGGCCGGGGCCGCCTTGGGCGCGGCGGGCGCACCAGGGGCCGGCGCCGGGGTCTGGGCCTCGGCGGCAAACGGAACGGCCAACGCCGTCGCCGTCAACAAGGCGAGAAGTCGCCCGCGCGGCCGGACGGACGCGGCCAAGTAACGGAAATTCATTGCAGAAAACCCTTTCTGAACGGGAAGCGCCCGAACCGCTCCGAAGCACCGAACCAAGCCGCCTTGGGCGCGGCTCTCTCCCCGTCAATTGAGGCAGTTAAGTGACGGGCTCGGCGCTCTTGCGCGATTGGGTGCCTTCTTAACGTGGCCGACGAAAAGATCAATGCCGACAAGCGTCTTTGACCGCATCCGAGCCTGCGCTCGGTGAAATTCCCTGTGATAAGATTCAGGCTCGCCGGTCCTCGAATCAACGTGTCCGAATGTTCATGTTCCAGCGCCTTTTCGAGGGCCCCGGCATCCGCCTTTGCAGCCTTTGGTTTGCGCTTGGGTTTGCGCTTGTCGTTGCGTCGGCCGGCGGCGCACGGGCTGAGGAAGCCCATGCCATCGCCATGCACGGCAGGCCGGCGATGCCGGCCGATTTCACCCACATGCCCTACGTCAATCCCGACGCGGCCAAGGGCGGGCGGTTGACCTGGGGCATCCTCGGCACCTTCGACAGCCTCAATCCCTTCATCGTGAAGGGATTGGCGGTGCAGCAGATGCGCAACTACGTGGTCGAGAGCCTGCTGGCGCGCGGCAATGACGAGCCGTTCACGCTTTACGGCCTGCTCGCCAGATCGGTCGAGACCGATGACGAGCGAAGCTATGTCACGTTCCGCCTCGATCCCCGCGCCCGCTTCTCCGACGGCAAGCCGGTGCTCGCCGAGGACGTCCTGTTCTCCTGGCAGCTCCTGCGCGATCACGGCCGCCCGAACCATCGGCAGTATTATGCCAAGGTCACCAAGGCCGAGGCGCTCGATCCCCTCTCCGTCCGCTTCGACCTCGCCGGCGCCAACGACCGGGAATTGCCGCTGATCCTCGGCCTGATGTCGGTCCTGCCGAAACACGCGGTCGACGTCGCGACCTTCGAGGAGACGACGCTGGCGGGCCCGGTCGGTTCGGGCCCCTATCGCGTCACGGCAGTGAAGGCCGGCGCCAGCGTGACCCTGACCCGCAACCCGGATTATTGGGGCCGCGACCTGCCGATCAATCGCGGCCTCTACAATTTCGACGAGATCAGGCTCGACTATTTTCGCGAGGCCAACGGCCAGTTCGAAGCCTTCAAGCGCGGCCTCTATGATTTCCGCGTCGAGCACGAGCCGCTGCGCTGGCACGACGGCTACGATTTTCCGGCCGCAAAGAGCGGCGAGGTGATCCGCGACACCGTCAAGCCCGGCGTGCCGCAACCTTCCGAATTCCTGGTGTTCAACACAAGGCGGCCGATCTTCGCCGACATCCGCGTGCGCCAGGCGCTGACGCTCTTGTTCGACTTCGAACTGGTCAACCGCAACTACTTCTTCGGACTCTATTCGCGCGTGGCCGGCTATTTCGCCGGCTCCGACTTGTCGGCCTATGGCCGCCCTGCCGATGCGCGCGAGCGCGAGCTGCTCAAGCCCTTTGCCGCGCAGATCCCGCCCGACATCCTGGACGGCAGCTACCGCCTGCCGGTGACCGACGGCTCGGGGCGCGACCGGACGACGCTGCGCGCGGCACTCAAGCTGTTGTCGGAAGCCGGCTACGATCTCGACGGCACCGTGCTGCGCAACCGCGCGACAAAGGCCCCCTTCACCTTCGAGATCCTGGTGACGACCCGCGACCAGGAGCGCGTCGCGCTCGCCTTCCAGCGCGACCTCAAGCGGGCCGGCATCGAGCCGACGGTGCGGTCGGTCGATCCCGTGCAGTTCGACCAGCGCCGGCTCGCCTACGAATTCGACATGATCCAGAACCGCTGGGACCAGTCGCTGTCGCCCGGCAACGAGCAATATTTCTACTGGGGCAGCGCCGCCGCCGACAGTCCGGGCACCCGCAACTACATGGGCGCCAGGAATCCGGCGGTCGATGCCATGATCGCAGCCCTGCTCGAGGGCCGTGATCATACGGCTTTCGTCTCGGCGGTGCGGGCGCTCGACCGCGCCCTGATCGCCGGCTTCTACACAATCCCCCTGTTTAACGTATCCGAGCAATGGATCGCGCGCTGGAATCGGATAGAACGGCCAAAGGCTACCGCGCTGTCCGGCTATCTGCCGGAGACCTGGTGGTCGAAGGGTGAGCCTCAAGCGAAGTGACGCCGTGAACCAGCCAGCCGTATCGCCGACGCTCGACACGCTGTTCCAGCGCACGCTGTTGCGGCAGCCGCACGCTTTGGCGCTGCGCGATCCCCTCAACAAGGCGCGCGTGACCGGGCATCAGCCGAGGCGGCTGACCTATGCCGAAGCCGACACGGCGATCGAAGCGCTGTCGGCGTATTTCGTCGAATCGGGCCTGCCGGCCAATTCCGTCATCGCGATCCAGTTGCCCAACACGGTCGAGTTCGTGCTCACCGTGCTCGCCGCCCATCGCGCCGGCCTCGTGGTCGCCGTGCTGCCGCTGCTGTGGCGACATGCGGAACTGACCGCGGCGCTGAACCGCACCGCGGCGCGCGCCATCGTCACCATGAGCAAGGTCGACGGCGTCAGCTATTCCGACCTCGCGATGCATGCGGCGGCCGAGGCCTTCTCGATCCGCCACGTCTGCGGCTTCGGCACCGACCTGCCCGAAGGCATGGCCGCGCTCGACGAGGTGCTGGCGCGCCCGCCCGGGACCACGCGCGCCGTGATCCAGGACGGCCGCAAGGCGGCGATGATCTCGTTCGACGTCACCGCGGAGGGCTTTCGCCCGGTGCCGCGGCCGCATTTCAGCCTGATCGCGGGCGGCCTTGCGATGTCGCTGGAAGCCGACATCCGGCAGGGCGCAACCGTGATGACGGCGTTCACGCCGATGTCGTTCGCGGGGCTCGCCTCCTCGCTCGCGGTGTGGCTGCTTTCAGGCGGAACGCTGGTGCTGCATCATCCGTTCGAGAACGACGTGCTGGAGCAGCAGATCAACGAGCATGAATGCGAGGTGC
The DNA here is from genome assembly GCF_054049755.1 of Bradyrhizobium sp. P5_C11_2. Classification (NCBI taxonomy): domain Bacteria; kingdom Pseudomonadati; phylum Pseudomonadota; class Alphaproteobacteria; order Hyphomicrobiales; family Nitrobacteraceae; genus Bradyrhizobium; species Bradyrhizobium sp. P5_C11_2. The sequence goes on along the minus strand of NZ_JBFULT010000192.1, from coordinate 703 downwards.
TGATTGCGCCGGCGCAGCTCGCCTTGCGGCTCGGCGATTCCGACCTCGCGGCACGGCTGCCGACCTTGCGCAACGTCATCGGCCTGTGGCGCGCGCCCGAGCAGGTGGCGGCGAGCGATGCCTGGATCGCACCGCATGCGCCGCTGACCGACGTCTATCTGTTCGGCGAGGCCGGACTGTTCGGCGCAAGGCGCGGCGAGGACGGCATGCCGGTGGCGGTGATGCCCGGGCCGCACGGGGCGCCCCGCGAGCAGTCGGGCTCGTCGATCGCCGGCGAGATCCTGCTGACGCCGAAGGGCACGCTCGGCCTGCGCGGACCGATGGTGCCGATCGCGGCCTACGCCCCGCCGCAGCCGGTCGGTGACACCCTGACGGCCCAGCCGCCGCGCGACTATGTCGACACCGGCTACGCCGCACGGCTCGACCGCCCGAGCGGTGCGATCTGCATCACCGCGCCGCCCTCCGGCATCATGGCCGTCGGCGGCTACCGTTTCCTCTCCAACGACCTCCAGGAATGGGCGCGCCGGCTCGGCCAGGGCGCCCTCCTCACCGCGCTGCCCGACCGGCTCTCCGGCCACCGCCTGGCCGGCCGGGCCCAGGACAATGCCCGCGCCCGCGAGGCGCTCAGCGAGCTCGGGCTTAACCCCCTGATGGTTGAGGCTTTTCGGGACCGCTCCGGGCCGGGTTGAGCGCAGTTTTGGCC
>NZ_JBFULT010000191.1:0-12448 GCF_054049755.1 Bradyrhizobium sp. P5_C11_2 | reverse complement strand
GCTGTGGCCACGGCCATCCATAACCACAAGCATTCGTGGTTATGGGTCCTGGCTTTCGCCAGGACGACGGCGGAGTGTGCCGCCTCGCACTCATGACCGGAACAGCCGCGTGTATTGCGTCTCGTGCCGCAGGCTGGCGAGATCGGCGCGGAACGTCGCGCTGCCGAGATCGTCCAGTGACGCAATCAGCGCACGATTGGCGGTTGCGGCGACGGCGGCTTCCATCGTCACCAGAACGCGCTGGCTGTCGGTCTGGCCGAGCGGAATGAGCCGGCTTGCCGCCGAGATCCAGTTCGAGACCACCGCGTGCAAGAAGGCGTGCAAGGTCGCAGCCAGCGGCACGCCGTGCATCGCGGCGACCACGCCGACGGCGACGGGATAAATCAGCGGCGTGCGGCACGCCGCGACCATGGCATCCAGCCCGTCGGCATCCCACGCCGCCCGCGCGATCTCGATGAAGGCGCGTCCCTGCGAGGCCGTCTCGAGCTGCCGCTCGCGCGACGGCACGAAGGCCGCGGCAAGCTCCGCGATGTCGCGCAAAGCGGCATCCTCGCCTGCCTCGGCGGCCCGATAGGCATGGACCAGAAACGTCGCATCGCAAAAGCCCGAGCCGTCAACCAGCATCGCATCGAGCCAGTCGGCGAGCGTCGCGGTGTCGACGATGTCGCCGGCCTCGACTGCCCATTCGATGCCGCTCGAGTAGGAGAAGCCGCCGACAGGGAACGCCGGCGACAGCCAGGTCATGAGCCGGTACAGCGCCGCCGCCTCACCCTCGGTGAGGCGACGGGCGTCGACCGGCTCATTTGCGGTCATGAGCATGGCTGTGGCCGTGATCATGGTCGGGGTGGTCGCAATGCTCATCATGGTGGTGGTCGTGCCCGTGATGGTCATGCGCGGCGTGATCATGATGGTGGTGATCATGGCCGTGATGATCATGGTGATCGTGACCATGATCGTGATGCCCGTGATCATGGGCATGGTCGTCATGGCCGTGGGCGTGACCGGCATCGGCGTAGGCGCCGCCTTCGGGATCGAACGGCGCCTCGATCTCGATCACGCGCGCGCCGAGTCCCTTCACCATCGCCTCGATGACGTGATCCCGGCGGATGCGCAGGCCCTTGGCCATGATCTGCGTCGGCAGATGGCGGTTGCCGAGATGCCAGCCGACGCGGATCAGGTGGTGCGGATCGTGGCCGCGGATCTCCAGGAGCGGCTCGGGCGCCGCGACCACTTCGACCAGCCGGCCATCTTCCAGCACCAGCGCATCACCGCCGCGCAACGCGACGGCGTTTTCCAGGTCGAGCAGAAACTCGAGGCCCCGCGTCCCCGTCATCGCCATGCGGCGGCGGTGCCGATCGTCGAAATCGAGCACGACCGTATCCACTGGTGCTTCCGTGAAGCGGTGCTGTCCCCTGACCTGTGTCGCCCGGATCATGCTGCTGTCGTCCTGTTACCGTGTCTCGACCTTCTCGGGCGTGATCACTTCGATCTTCGGCGGCGCCGTGAAGCACTTTACCGCCACGCGGCCGAACGTCTTCATGTGCTCCTGGCCGCGATGCGGCACCAGCGCCTCGGCATTCTCCCACTGCTCGACGAACACCATCTTGGTCGGATCGGTGACGCTCTCATGCAGGTCATAGGCGATATTGCCGGGCTCTTTCCGCGTCTCCTTGATGCAGGCGGTGGCGGCTGCAATGAATTCGGCGCGCGTCTCGGGCTTGATGGTCAGGGTGGCAACGACGTAGATCACGAGAAATCCTCCCGGCTTTTCTTCTGAGGCAAGATACCGGGCGGGACCTTAGACCATGCGGGATCGAACGCAAAACCGGAAAAAGCCGCCCCCGKACCTGCGCTCGGGACATAATCTCGGGACATGCGTTGAGGCGCTATTTCAGTACATGAAATATCGCTGCGCCATCGGCAGCACCTCGGCCGGCGCGCAGGTGAGCAACTCTCCGTCGGCGCGCACCTCGTAGGTCTCCGGATCGACCTCGATGTTGGGCGTGGCGTCGTTGTGGATCATGCTCTTTTTCGAGATCTTGCCGCGGGTGTTCTGGACGGCATAGAGCTTCTTGTCGATGCCGAGCTTGCGGGCCAGGCCGCCGGTGACCGCAGCCTTCGATGTGAACACGACGGAGGACGCGGTGCGCGCCTTGCCGAAGGCGGCGAACATCGGCTGGTAGTGCACCGGCTGCGGCGTCGGGATCGAGGCGTTGGGATCGCCCATGGGAGCTGCGACGATCGAGCCGCCCTTGATGATGCAGTCCGGCTTGACGCCGAAGAAGGCCGGCGACCACAGCACGAGGTCGGCGAGCTTGCCCTTCTCGACCGAGCCGATCAGCTTCGACACGCCATGGGCGATCGCGGGATTGATCGTGTACTTGGCGATGTAGCGCTTGACGCGGAAATTGTCRTTGTCCTTGCCCTTGTCCTGCGGCAGCGACCCGCGCTGCTTCTTCATCTTGTCGGCGGTCTGCCAGGTGCGGATGATCACTTCGCCCAGACGGCCCATGGCCTGGGAGTCCGAGGACATCATCGAGAGCGCACCGAGATCATGCAAAATGTCCTCGGCCGCGATGGTCTCTTTCCGGATGCGGCTCTCGGCGAACGCCAGGTCCTCCGCGATCGAGGGATCGAGATGGTGGCACACCATCAGCATGTCGAGATGCTCGTCGATGGTGTTGCGGGTGAAGGGCCGCGTCGGGTTGGTCGATGACGGCAGCACGTTCTTCAGGCCCGCGACCTTGATGATGTCGGGGGCATGGCCGCCGCCGGCGCCTTCGGTGTGGAAGGCGTGGATGGTGCGGCCCTTGAAGGCCTTGATGGTGTCCTCGACGAAGCCGGATTCGTTCAACGTGTCGGAATGAAGCATGACCTGGACGTCGTAATCGTCGGCGACCGACAGGCAATTGTCGATCGCGGCCGGCGTCGTGCCCCAGTCCTCGTGCAGCTTCAGCGCGCAGGCGCCGCCCTTGATCATCTCGACCAGGGCCGCGGGCCGCGAGGCGTTGCCCTTGCCGGAGATGCCGAGATTGACCGGGAAGGCGTCGAACGACTGGATCATCCGCCCCATGTGCCATGGGCCCGGCGTGCAGGTGGTGGCAAAGGTGCCGTGCGACGGACCGGTGCCGCCGCCGAGCATCGAGGTGACGCCCGCCATCAGCGCGTGCTCGATCTGCTGCGGGCAGATGAAATGGATGTGGCTGTCGAAGCCGCCGGCGGTGAGGATCTTGCCTTCGCCCGCGATCACATCGGTGCCGGGGCCGATGATGATGGTGACGCCCGGCTGGATGTCGGGATTGCCGGCCTTGCCGATCGCGGAGATCATGCCCTCCTTGATCGCGACGTCGGCCTTTACGATGCCCCAGTGATCGACGATCAGCGCGTTGGTGATGACGGTGTCGGCCGCGCCCTGCCGGTTGGTGACCTGCGACTGTCCCATGCCGTCGCGGATCACCTTGCCGCCTCCGAACTTCACCTCCTCGCCATAGGTGGTGAAATCCTTCTCGACCTCGATGATGAGATCGGTGTCGGCCAGCCGCACCTTGTCGCCGGTGGTCGGGCCGAACATGTCGGCATAGACGGAACGTTTGATTTTGACGGACATCACAAGCCCCGTTTGCGTTTGAATGTTTGGCCAGCGCTCACAGCGATGCCCTCGCCGTTCGCACCATGTTGTCGAATGTCGTGTCGAGCCACTGATTGCCGCCGCGACAGCCGGCGACCACCTGCTCGGCCCAGCCGGTGTAGTCGACCAAATCGTCACGCTCGTCGGCGGTCGGGTCGGCATGAATGCGCGCACCGATATTGCTGACCTTGTCAGCGATCTTGATCAGCTTGGCGCCGGTCGATTTTTTTGGCGCATCGACCACCTGCCGGCGACGCCGTTCAGCCTTGGGCAGGCTCATGTCGTCGGTGCATTCGACCACGAGGGAAGCGACGCGGTCCGAGAACTTTTGTGCAAGCTCTTCACGTGTGGTCTCGGTGTCCTCAATCGTATCATGCAGCCACCCAGCCGCCACGAGTTCGGCATCGGCACCGTCGGTCGCAGCCGCGAGCAGGTTCGCAACCTCGGCGAGATGGTTGATGTAAGGCTCGTTCCCCCGCCCCTTGCGCGCCATCCCGTTATGCCGGCGCGCGGCCAGCTCGGCGGCTTCGGAGACGAGGCGGATCGGAGACATCACCGGAGAACTCCTGATCAATGAAGCGCCGGCAGCAGGCCGCGCATCTTGAACAATTCCTGGAGCTTCAATTGTGCAAGTYGATGTCCGGCCTTGCGACGCCGCTCAATCCCTGCGGCCGAAAAATCGCGAAAAGCTCCGGAATCCTGGGACTCCAGGGAAAGGCCGGCCTCCTTCATGATATTGGCATCGGCCAGGTCGATGTTGGTGATCGCGCCCAGTGTCTTGAAACGCTGCGCGCGCAAAACCCGCCCGACGAGTTGCGGATCCCGTGCCTCTTCGGGGACAGCCGCGTAGAGCGCCTCGACGGTCTGCAACAGTTCATTGATGACCGCTGCGTTTGCGCCGTCCTGACGAAGCCGATTGCCGTAGCGCAGCTCACTCAGGCGATCGTTGGCCTCGATCATATTCTTCGGCGCAGCACGCTTGCTTCGAAAAAGGTTCATGACGACCAGAATGCGATCGACATCGTCCGATCCGGAAAACGCATCGATGGCATCGCCGAGTGGCGTATTGTCGACGATGCCGCCGTCCCAGAAATTCGCGCCGCCGATCGGCGTCGCCGGAAAACCGGGCGGAAGGCTGCCGCTTGCCAGGACGTGCTGAGGCCCGATCTCGGTTCGCGGCTCGTCCTTGTGCGGATGGTTCCGAAAGCGCATCAACTCGCCGGATGACACATCGACCGCGGTGACGACAAAGGCGGTCGGACTTTTGTTCAGCGCAGCGAAATCCACGTGTTTCTTCAGCGTCCCGAGCATCGGCCCGGTATCGTAGAAATTGGTCCAGCCGAACACATTCCAGTAATCGTAACGGGGCTTGTAGAAGCCGTGCACGCCAAACAAAGCGAGGTCCCGGTTGGCGATGCCCCACCAGTAGTTTCGCGGTTCCAGGGAAAGCTCGGACCACAGGGATTGCAGGCGCGTTCTCGCATCGGCCCGGTCCGTGGCGCCGACCACGCAGGCCGCATTGATCGCGCCAATGGATACGCCGGTGACCGCGACCAGCGTCACGGTCCTGCCCGGAGCATCGATGGCATCCATCAATTCCAGCAGCGCCTCGATCGCCCCGAACTCATAGGCTCCAAGCGCGCCACCGCCCTGGAGCACGAGTCCAATCTCGACCTTGTCCTTGGCAACCGTATCCATGGCAGGCCTGCCTTACAGCTTCCCCATCACGTCACCGCGAAAGCCGTAGATGGTCTTCTTGCCGGCCACCGCCACGAGCTGGACGTCGCGGGTCTGGCCGGGTTCGAAGCGGACGGCGGTGCCGGCGGCGATGTCGAGGCGCATGCCGCGCGCCTTCTTGCGCTCGAACTTCAGCGCCGGATTGGTCTCGAAGAAATGGTAGTGCGAGCCGACCTGGATCGGACGGTCGCCGGTGTTGGCGACCGTCAGCGTCACGGTCTTGCGGCCGGCATTGAGCTCGATTTCGCCGTCCTGGATGAAGAGTTCACCGGGGATCATGTCTGTCTTCCTCCGTCATTCCGGGGCTCGCGGAGCGAGAACCCGGAATCTCGATCAACAATCTCTGGATTCAGGGTTCGCCCTGCGGGCGCCCCGGAATGACGAATTTGAATCACCTGATCGGCTCGTGCACGGTGACGAGCTTGGTGCCGTCCGGAAACGTCGCCTCGACCTGGATGTCGTGGATCATCTCGGGGATGCCGGGCATCACCTGGTCGCGGGTCAGAACCTGCGCGCCCGCCTGCATCAGCTCGGCAACGGTGCGGCCGTCGCGCGCGCCTTCGAGAATGAAATCGGAGATGATCGCGATCGCCTCCGGATGGTTGAGCTTGACGCCGCGATCGAGCCTGCGCCGCGCCACGATGGCCGCCATCGAGATCAGAAGCTTGTCCTTTTCGCGAGGAGACAGGTTCATGCGAAATCTCTTCCATTCACATCATCAATTCAGCCACAGCCGCGGCAGGGCCGCGCCGGTGCGCGCCAGCACGGCCATCATGTCGGCGCGCAAGGCGGCCGCATCTTGGGCACAGAACCGCGCCATTGCAAAGCCATTCCAGGCGGATATCCCGACCTCGCCGGCGAAGGATTCCGAGGCCTCGCGAATCCGCTCGACCAGCGCCTCGTCGCCGGGAACGATCAGGGCCGTGCCGATCGCCGCGCCGCCCTTGGCGACCGCGGCACGCGCGAGCTTGGCGCCGACATTGCCGTCGAGCCTGACGGTCTCGGCAAAGACCAGCTTGCCGCCACGGGAGAGCCGCCAGCGGTCGACGAACTCGCCCTGCTGCATCCGCTCGCCCATGGCGGCGCGGCCGAACACCACGATCTCGCACAGCAGGAGCGAGGCCGTTTCATCGAGCTCGATATCGAAGCGGCGTTGCACCCGCGCCCGGTCGAACAGGATCGTCTCCTGCGGCAGCCATGCGAGATGCGCGCCTGCGCCGACCTTCAGCGCGATGCTGAGCTGCGCCGCGGGACCCGGCGCGCGGTAGACCTTTTCCGCAGCCGCCGTGGTCAGCGTCAGGCGGGCGCGTTCGGCCACCGCGATCTCGACGTCGAAACGATCTCCGCCGGCGACACCGCCGGCCGTGTTGACGAACATGCCGGACAGACCTTCGTCCTCCGGCGAGGGAAAGCGCACGCGCAGGGAGCCCGATTCATGCAGGGCGCCGCGTCGTGTCACGCCGTCGCGGGCGTGGACGTCGAACCGCACCGCGCCGCGGGCACGGTTGGCCTCGAATACAGACGATGTGGCTGATAGCTCGCTGCGCATCCGTCTCCCCGGCCGGTCGCGGCAGAAATCCGGCCTACAGCGCCATCTGGCGGCTGATTTCGCTCGCGTCGAGATTGGTGCGGTCGCAGGAGAATTTCACCGCGCCGCGATCCATCACCGCAAAACTGTCGCCGAGTTCGCAGGCAAAGTCGAGATATTGCTCGACCAGCACGATGGCGATATTGCCGAGGTTGCGCAGGTACGAGATCGCCCGGCCGATGTCCTTGATGATCGAGGGCTGGATGCCCTCGGTCGGCTCGTCGAGCAGCAGCAGCTTTGGCCGCATCACCAGCGCACGCCCGATCGCAAGCTGCTGCTGCTGGCCGCCGGAGAGGTCGCCGCCGCGGCGGCCGAGCATGGATTGCAGCACCGGGAACAGCGAGAAGACATCGTCCGGAATGTGCTTGTCCTCGCGCTTGAGCGGGCCGAAGCCGGTCTTGAGGTTCTCCTCGACCGTCAGCAGCGGAAAGATCTCGCGGCCCTGCGGCACGAAGCCGATGCCCTTGCGCGCCCGCTCATAGGGCTTCAGGGCGGTGATGTCATCGCCGTCGAACACGATCGCGCCGGACGAGATCGGATACTGCCCGACCATGGCGCGCAGCAGCGAGGTCTTGCCGACGCCGTTGCGGCCGAGCACGCAGGTCACCTTGCCGGGCTCGGCCGCGATCGAGACGCCGCGCAACGCCTGCGCCGCGCCGTAGAACAGGTTGATGTTCTTGACCTCGAGCATGGTTCAGCGCCCCAAATACACTTCGATGACCCGGTCGTTGGACGAGACCTGGTCGATGGTGCCTTCCGCAAGCACGGTGCCTTCGTGCAGGCAGGTGACCTTGACGCCGAGTTCGCGCACGAACGTCATGTCGTGCTCGACCACCATCACGGTGTGGGTCTTGTTGATTTCCTTGAGCAGCTCGGCCGTGAGATGCGTCTCGACGTCGGTCATGCCGGCGACGGGCTCGTCGACCAGAAGCAGCTTTGGATCCTGCGCCAGCAGCATGCCGATCTCGAGCCACTGCTTCTGGCCGTGGCTGAGGCTGCCGGCGAGGCGGTTGCGCGACTCGGTGAGGCGGATCGTCTCCAGCACCTTGTCGATGCGCTCCGACTCCGCCTTGCTGCCGCGCCAGAACAGCGTGCCCCTGACGCTGTGATCGACATTGAGCGCGAGCAGCAGATTGTCCTGCACGGTCTGGCTCTCGAACACCGTCGGCTTCTGGAATTTGCGGCCGATGCCGAGCTCGGCGATCCGGGTCTCGTCCAGTCGCGTGAGATCGGTGACGCCGTCGAACAGCACCGTGCCCTCGTCCGGCTTGGTCTTGCCGGTGATGATGTCCATCATCGTGGTCTTGCCGGCGCCGTTCGGGCCGATGATGGCGCGCATCTCGCCGGGCGCGAGCGTCAGCGAGAGGTTGTTGATGGCGTGGAAGCCGTCGAACGAGACGTGCACGCCGTCGAGATAGAGCATCGCGGAGGTCGCGCGGGTGTCCATGACGTTCATTTGCGCCTACTCCGCCATCTTGGGTTCGCTGACGCCGTCTTCGGCCGCGGCGCTCACGGTCGTCTCGGCAAGGCCCTTTTCCTGCGACGAAGCCCACCAGGCATTGAAGGTGCCGACGATGCCCTTGGGCAGCAGCAGCGTCACCAGGATGAACAGCGCGCCCAGCATGAACAGCCAGTACGGCGCCAGCATGCCCGAGGTGAAGAACGTCTTGGCGTAGTTGACGACGACGGCGCCGAGCGCCGCCCCCACCAGCGTGCCGCGGCCGCCGACCGCGACCCAGATCACCGCCTCGATCGAATTGCCCGGCGCGAATTCGCTCGGGTTGATGATGCCGACCTGCGGCACATAGAGCGCGCCGGCGACGCCGGCCATGCAGGCCGAGAGTGTGAACACGAACAGCTTGTAGGATTCGACGCGGTAACCGAGGAACCGGCTGCGTGATTCCGCGTCGCGGATTGCGATCAGCACCTTGCCGAGCTTGGAGGACACGACAGAGCGGCAGATCAGGAAGGCGACAATCAGCGCCAGGCAGCTCAGCGCGAACAGTGCCGCGCGGGTGCCTTCGGCTTGCACGTTGAAACCCAGAATGTCMTTGAAATCGGTCAGGCCGTTATTGCCGCCGAAGCCGAAATCGTTGCGGAAGAAGGCGAGCAGCAGCGCATAGGTCATCGCCTGCGTGATGATCGACAGATAGACGCCGGTGACGCGGGAGCGGAAGGCGAGCCAGCCGAAGCAAAAGGCGAGCAGGCCGGGGACGAACAGCACCATCAACGCCGCAAACCAGAACATGTCGAAGCCGTACCAGTACCAGGGCAGCTTGGAATAGTTCAGGAACACCATGAAATCCGGCAGGACCGGATTGCCGTAGACGCCGCGGGTGCCGATCTGCCGCATCAGATACATGCCCATGGCGTAGCCGCCGAGCGCGAAGAACGCACCGTGGCCGAGCGAGAGGATGCCGCAATAGCCCCAGATCAGGTCGATCGAGAGCGCGAGGATGGCGTAGCAGACATATTTGCCCCACAGCGCGACCAGATAGGTCGGCACCTGAAAGAAGGAGCCCGTGGGCAGCAGCAGATTGGAGAGCGGAATCAGCACGCCCAGCGCGGCCACGACCAGCAGAAATATGGTCGCGCCGCGGTCCAGCGATCGCGTGAGCATATGCGGCGTCATGCTTCCACCGCCCGTCCCTTGAGCGCGAACAGGCCGCGCGGGCGCTTTTGAATGAACAGGATGATCAGCACCAGGATGGCGATCTTGCCGAGCACGGCGCCGGCGACCGGCTCCAGGAACTTGTTGGCGATGCCGAGCGTGAAGGCGCCCACGAGGGTTCCCCATAGATTACCCACACCGCCGAACACCACGACCATGAAGCTGTCGATGATGTAGCTCTGGCCGAGATTGGGGCTGACATTGTCGATCTGCGACAGCGCCACGCCGGCGATGCCGGCAATGCCCGAGCCGAGGCCGAAGGTCAGCGCATCGACGCGCGAGGTGGCGATGCCCATCGAGGCTGCCATGCGGCGGTTCTGCGTCACCGCGCGCATCTCGAGCCCGAGCGCGGTATAGCGCAGCATCGCGAGCAGGATCGCGAACACCGCGAGCGTGAAGCAGAGGATCCAGAGCCGGTTGTAGGTGATGGTGATCTGGCCGAGCTCGAAGGCGCCGCTCATCCAGGAGGGGTTGCCGACCTCGCGGTTGGTCGGGCCGAACATGGTGCGCACCGCCTGCTGGAGCACCAGCGACAGGCCCCAGGTCGCGAGCAGCGTCTCCAGCGGACGGCCATAGAGGAAGCGGATGATGCTGCGCTCGATCAGGACGCCGATCGCGCCGGCGACGAGGAAGGCGAGCGGCACCGCGATCAGCAGCGAATAGTCGAACAGGCCGGGATAGCGGGTGCGGATCACCTCCTGCACCACGAAGGTGGTGTAGGCGCCGATCATCACCATCTCGCCATGGGCCATGTTGATGACGCCCATGACGCCGAAGGTGATGGCGAGCCCGATCGCGGCGAGCAGCAGCACCGAGCCGAGCGAGAGGCCGTACCAGGCATTCTGCACCGTGGACCAGACCGCGAGCGAAGACTGGATCGAGCCGATCGCGCTCGCCGCCGCCTTGGTCACCGAGGCCGGCTGGTCGCCCATGCCGGTGAGCAGCGCCAAGGCCTCCTGGTCGCCGCGCGCCTTGAGGGTGGCGACCGCCTCGAGCTTCTCGACCTCGGTGGCGTCGGACTTGAACAGCAGGATCGCCGCACGGGCGTCGCCCAGCGCGGCCTTGACGGATCGGTTGGTTTCCTTGGCGAGCGCGCCGTCGACGGCTTCGAGCGCCGTCTCCTCATGCGACTTGAAGACGGATTGCGCGGCCTGGAGGCGCGCTCCGAGATCCGGCGACTGCAGCGTCAGGCTGCCGACCGCGGCGTCGACGCTGCGGCGCAGGCGGTTGTTGAGGCGGACCGCGCTCGCGCTGTCGGGAACGCTGGCGACCGGCTGGCCGGTCGCGGCATCGATCGACTTGCCGTCGGTGCCGGTGACGTAGACCTTCTTGCTGTCCGGATCGGCCATCAGGCGGCCGTCCTGGAGCGCGCTGATGATGGGGTAGGCCAGCGGATTGCCGCTGCTCGCGACCACGCCGATCGCCTCTTCGGTGTCGGAATAATCATCGTTGGCGAATTTGGCGACCGCATCCTCGAACGGACCGGCAAAGGCCGGCAGTGCGAACGCGATCAGAAGCAACGAGAGCAGGAGCGAACAGAGACGGGCGGACAAATTGGCTGGCACTGTGAATGACCCCGGCAGAAATGGTGGAGAAGGCGGCGGGATCGCCGCCTTCTCCGGTCGCGTACGCTGGACAGTCAGACCCGGATCAGGAGCCCGAACCGAGGCACTTGTTGGTCTTGGTGTTGAAGTTGCCGCACTTCTTGCCGACCCAGTCGCCGACCAGGTCCTTGGAGCCTTCCAGCTCCTTCGACCAGGCATCGCCGGCAACGAGACCGGGCGTCTTCCAGACCACGTCGAACTGACCGTTCGCCTTGATCTCGCCGATGAACACCGGCTTGGTGATGTGGTGGTTCGGGAGCATCTTGGAGGTGCCGCCGGTCAGGTTCTTGGCTTCGATGCCCGGGAGAGCGTCGATGACCTTGTCGGGATCGGTCGACTTCACCTTCTCGACCGCCTTGACCCACATGTCGAAGCCGATCACGTGCGCTTCCATCGGATCGTTGGTCACGCGCTTCGGATTCTTGGTGTAGGCCTGCCACGCCTTGATGAACTTCTCGTTCTCCGGCGACTTGATCGACTGGAAGTAGTTCCAGGCCGCGAGATGGCCGAGCAGCGGCTTGGTGTCGATGCCGGCGAGCTCTTCCTCACCCACCGAGAACGCGACCACCGGGATGTCCTTGGCCTTGATGCCCTGGTTGCCGAGCTCCTTGTAGAAGGGAACGTTGGCGTCGCCGTTGATGGTCGAGACCACCGCGGTCTTCTTGCCGGCCGAGCCGAACTTCTTGATGTCGGCCACGATCGTCTGCCAGTCGGAATGACCGAACGGCGTGTAGTTGATCATGATGTCTTCCTGGGCGACACCCTTCGACTTCAGATAGGCTTCCAGGATCTTGTTGGTGGTGCGCGGATAGACGTAGTCGGTGCCCGCGAGCACCCAGCGCTTCACTTTCTCGTCCTTCATCAAATAGTCGACGGCGGGGATCGCCTGCTGGTTCGGCGCAGCACCCGTGTAGAACACGTTGCGCTCGCTCTCCTCGCCCTCGTACTGCACGGGGTAGAACAGGATGTTGTTCAGCTCCTTGAACACCGGGAGCACCGACTTGCGCGACACCGAGGTCCAGCAGCCGAACACGACCGAGACCTTGTCCTTGGTGATCAGCTCGCGCGCCTTTTCCGCGAACAGCGGCCAGTTGGAGGCGGGATCGACGACGACGGCCTCGAGCTTCTTGCCGAGCACGCCGCCCTTCTTGTTCTGCTCGTCGATCAGGAAGAGGATCGTGTCCTTCAGCGTGGTTTCGCTGATGGCCATGGTGCCGGAG
>NZ_JBFULT010000190.1:0-12456 GCF_054049755.1 Bradyrhizobium sp. P5_C11_2 | reverse complement strand
GGTAAAGATCGCTCATGTCCGGCGTCCGGTGCGTGATCCACTCGAACTGGACGCCTTCGGTAATGATTTTGTAGGCGGCCGCAACGGCGTTGTCCCGCGGGTTGCGAATCTGCCCGAAGCCGAACTTCCCGAACTCATACAAGCTCAGCTGAAACAGGCCGATATACGACCCTGTGCGTTGATTGGGGTTGAAACCGGATTCGATCTTGGCAACCGCCATCATGAAATTGAAATCGAGACCAAGCGCGTCGGAAACTCGCTTGATCTCTTCGGCCGGCGTTCCGACCGGAATGTCCTTGAACGCACGCAAGACGATCTCCGCCGGTTTCTCTGCGGGCGGCAGTTCGGACCAGACGTAGTAGATCRGATAACGGAAATCCTGCGTCGACGCCGCTTTCGGAGCATCGTTGGACGCATCGCGTTCTGCCGGCAGCGGTTGGACGATATCCTGTCCCAACGACGCCAATTTCGGCGCGACGGGTTCATCGGCGATCTCGGCTCCGGTGCTCAACGGCCCGGAACCTGCTGACGTCGCCGAGCCAAGCTCTGCTCTTTCTGCCCGAAGCGCCGCCGCAAGTCTGGCGGATGCCTCGGCGTACAAGGCAGGCGTCACCATGTACGCAGGAGCCATCATGTTCACTGCCGCTTCCGGCATGACATCCGGGTCCGTCGCGGCCGGTCTGTTTCCGCCGGCCAGATAAAGTCCCACGGATGCGATAACGCACACGATGCAGCTGGTCTGCAAAACCTTCATTGCCCGAAGTCCACGGATGGCTTCTGTACGAAGGGTGTTCGCATGTTTCCTGCGGCCTGTGGTCAGCCTCCTTTCGTAAAATCTTAAGGTTTAAATGTGGTGAACGAGGGCAGACTTTCTGCCTCTCCAAGCCAAAATGGTGAGGGGCCCGATGCGGTCAGCATCGAACCCCTCGTCACTTCCTGGTAAGTTAGGATATCAGCCGGCCTGTAAGCCGGGTTCTGTAAGGCACCGTCCGCTTGCGCGAACGATACGTGACGGCCATTCCTCTGGGACCATGTTTGCACATGGCCTCGAGCAACCTACCCGGACGGCGGGCCTGACATCGCCCCGCGGCGTTATCGCTTGCGCGAACAGCCCGCTTAAGCCGTCCCTATTCGGTTTTGCTCCCGGTGGGGTTTACCATGCCGGCTCCGTTGCCGGCGCCGCGGTGCGCTCTTACCGCACCTTTTCACCCTTACCTCGCCATAGCCCCGAAGGGCCGACGGCGGGCGGTTCGTTCTCTGTGGCACTTTCCCTGGGGTTGCCCCCGCCGGACGTTATCCGGCACCGTATGTCAAGGGAGCCCGGACTTTCCTCCCCGGCGGCCTTTCGGCACTTGCAAGGGCGGCCGTCCGGCCGACTGACGGCCTACGCATGGGCATTTGTGACGGTTTCGTCAAGCAGAGATCGTCGCGCACGCCGGCTGCAAATAATTTATCCTGAACATGTCGTTGGGCGTGGGTCCGGTTCGACTGGATGCGGGCAATCCAGCCGAGCAACAGGAGTTAAGCGATGCAGTATTTGCTGCTGATCTACCGGAACGAAGCTCAACAGAGCAAGATGGACCCCGCAGATTACCAGAAGCTGTTGGCGGAGTATTCCGCCTACACCCAGTCCATCGTCCAGAGCGGCAACTTCAAGGCCGGCGACGGGCTTCAGCCGACCTCGACTGCGACGACTGTTCGCGTTCGCGACGGCAAGATACTCGCGACCGACGGTCCCTTCGCCGAGACCCGCGAGCAGCTCGGCGGCTATTATCTCGTCGAGGCGAGAGACCTCGACGCTGCGATCGCAATGGCGGCGCGGATTCCCGGAGCCAGGGACGGATCAATCGAAGTCAGGCCCGTGATGATCTACAAATGATCTCGTCCGCTGATATCGAATAATCATCCCGAGGATGTCGTTTGATGTTGGCCCCGTTCGACTGGATGTCGGCAATCAAGCCGAACAACAGGAGTAAGCCATGCAGTACCTATTGCTGATCTACCGGAGCGAAGCGGAATTGAGCAAGATGACCCCCGCCGACCGTCAGGCGATGTCGGCAGAGTACGGCACTTATACGCAGTCCATCGTCCAGAGCGGCCATTTCAAGGCCGGCGACGGGCTTCAGCCGACCACGACCGCGACCACCGTGCGCGTGCGCGATGGCAAGACCCTGACCACCGACGGTCCGTTCGCCGAGACCCGCGAGCAACTCGGCGGCTACTATCTGGTCGAGGCCAAGGATCTGGACACCGCCATTGGGCTGGCCGCGCGGATTCCCGGGGCCAAGGAGGGATCCATCGAGGTCAGGCCGGTCATGATCTACAAGTGATCTGTCCTGCCGACATCGCTCGGATTTTTCGCGACGAGGCGGGGCGGGTGCTTGCCACGCTGATCCGCCTCGTCGGCGATTTCGATCTCGCCGAGGACGCACTCCAGGATGCCTTCGCGGTCGCGCTCGAACGCTGGTCGGCGGGCGAGGTGYCCGACAATCCGCGCGCCTGGCTCGTCAATGTCGGTCGCAACAAGGCGATCGATCGCATCCGGCGGCAGGCCGTGTTCCGCGGCAAGCAGCGGGCGCTGGTGCATGAGCTCGAGCTCAACGCTCAGGCGCCCGACGAGCCTCCGGCGACGCTTGATGACGATATGCTGCGGCTGATCTTCACGTGCTGCCATCCAGCCTTCGCCATCGAGGTCCAGGTCGCGCTGACGCTGCGCACCGTCTGCGGGCTGTCCATGGCGCAGGTCGCGCGCGCCTTCCTCGTCGGCGAGGATGCGATGGCGCAGCGCCTCGTCCGCGCCAAGCAGAAGATCAGGCTCGCCGGCATTCCTTATGAAGTGCCCGAGCACGCCGCGCTGGCGCCGCGGCTCAACGGCGTGCTCGCGGTGATCTATCTCGTCTTCACCGAAGGCTATGTTGCGACCTCGGGCGCGGATTTGATGCGGCCCGATCTCGCCGCCGAGGCAATCCGGCTCGGCCGGTTGCTTGACCGGCTGATGCCGGATCGCGCCGGGATCAAAGGCCTGCTCGCCTTGATGTTGCTGCATGATGCGCGCCGCGCCGGGCGCGAGACCGCGGCCGGCGACGTCGTGCTGCTGGAAGAGCAGGATCGTTCGCTGTGGAATCGCGTGCAGATCGAGGAAGGTCTGCGTCTCGTGGACGACGCGCTCCGCGTGCCCGGCCGCCCGCAGCCCTATGCCGTGCAGGCCGCGATCGCCGCGCTGCATGCCCGTGCGCCGAGCTACGAGCAGACCGACTGGCCGCAGATCGCCGGCCTCTACGAGGTGCTCTTGCGCATCAATCCGTCGCCGGTGATCGAGCTCAATCACGCCGCGGCCGTCTCGATGGTCGATGGTCCCGCGCGCGCGCTCGATCTCGTCGATGCGATCGCCGCGCGCGGCGGGCTCGACGGCTACGCGCTGTTGCCGGCGGTGCGTGCGGATCTGCTGCGGCGACTGGAGCGCAAGGAAGAGGCGCGCGCGGCCTATGTCGCCGCGACGGCGGCGACGCAGCTCGAGCCGCTGCGGCGGCTGTATGCGCGAAGGATGAGGGAGATGGACAACTAGCACCGTCATTCCGGGGCGATGCGAAGCATCGAGCCCGGAATCTCGAGATTCTCAGGTGCGCAATTGCGCACCATAGCTCGCACTTCGTGCGCCCCGGAATGACGGCTACGCCGTCACTTCGTCGCCACCACCGTCTCCGTCGGCAAACTCGCCAGCAGCGCCTGCAAGGTTGACAGCGTCGAGTGATCCGCGACCCCGTCCAGCCGGGCCGGGCGGAAATGGCGCTGGAAGGCGGTGACGACTTCCATGGTCGCGGCGTCGTATTTGCCGGTCAGTGGCACGCCGTAGCCGTATCGTGCCAGCGCCTGCTGCAGGCTCAGCACCTCGTCGCTGATGGTGCCGAGCATCAGGCTTTCGCCGCGCACGACGGGTGCGGGCGTCACCCAATGACCAACGCCGGAATTGGCCAGCGAATGCCACGGAAACTTTTCGCCGGGATCCTTCTTGCGCGCGGGCGCCACGTCGGAATGGCCGAGCACCCGGTGCGCCGGCACCTTGCGGCGAAGCATGATGCCGCGGCACAGCGCGATCACGGCCGCGATCTGGCGCAGCGGAAACTCGGGATAGCCCCAGTCGTGGCCGCGGTTGACGATCTCGATGCCGATCGAGCAGGAGTTGATGTCGTCCTCGCCGGCCCAGGCCGACACGCCGGCGTGCCAGGCGCGCTTGACCTCCTGCACGCATTGCACGATGCGGCCATCCTCGAGCACGACGTAGTGCGCCGACACCTCGGTGCCGGCGGAGCAGAGCCGCGCCAGCGCGCCCTCGACGTCAGGCATGCCGGTATAGTGCAGGACGATCATGTCCGGCTGCCGTCCCTTGCTGCGGTCCCCATAGTTCGGCGAGGGGATGATGTCCGACACGATGGAGGAATCGGGGTCGAACGTCCGCATGCCCGCCACCGTCTTGGGAACCGGGAGAACGCGTTGGCGCTTCGAATCAGATCCAGGTGACACGGACAAACCGGACGGCATGAGCAGCTCAAGTCGGGCAGGGACAGAAAGACAAGCCCTTCTCTTTACTATTCCTTTACCCGTCGGCGGGCGCAATCGCGCGGCGCGGTTAACGGGTGCATTTTGCGCTCTGTGTGTGGATGAAGCATCACCACCGGCGACCTTTTCGACTTGTAATCAGCCGATCAACGCTTTCTTAACGCTAAGGGCCGTTACTGAGAGGTGAAGAGCCGACCCGCGTCCGGAGGCGGCCAAGGCGTTTTTGGCTCGAAATCCCATGGCTGCCCGACAAATTCCACTGGGAACACTGGGTTTGCGGCCGGGGACGACCGGGCTCGGCAACCGTTCTGGACGAGGATTTGGTCGTGGAACCGCCGCGACGCGGAATCATTCGAGGCGTTATGGGCTTGTTCGCCCCCGATTTAACCTGGACGTTCATTTGGGCGTTCGCCGGGCGTGGCGCATGAACTCGGTTCCGCACATCCCTGTTCTCGGCCGTGAGGCCATCGACCATCTCGCACCGCGCGATGGCGGTCTCTATGTCGACGCCACCTTTGGCGCCGGGGGCTACAGCCGCGCCATCCTCGACGTGCCGGGAACCCGCCTGATCGCAATCGATCGCGACCGGACGGCGATCGCAGCCGGTTCCGAACTGGTCGAACGCTTCGCCGGCCGGCTGACGCTGGTCGAGGACCGCTTCTCCAATCTCGCCGAAGTCTGCGCGGCGCAAGGCGTCGATGCCGTCGACGGCGTCGTAATGGATGTCGGCGTCTCCTCGATGCAGCTCGACCAGGCCGGCCGCGGCTTCTCGTTCCGCCTCGACGGTCCGCTCGACATGCGGATGGGGCAGGCGGGACCGACCGCCGCCGACGTCGTCGCGCGCGCTTCGGAAGCCGATCTCGCCGACATCATCTATCTCTTCGGCGAGGAGCGGCATTCGCGCCGCGTCGCCCGCGCCATCGTGGCGGACCGGCAAGAGACGCCGTTCACGACCACGCGCGCGCTCGCCGAACTCGTCGGAAGGGTCGTGCGCTCCAAGCCCGGCGACATTCATCCCGCGACGCGGACGTTCCAGGCGCTGCGCATCTTCGTCAACGAGGAACTGGAAGAGCTTGCCACGGCGCTTGCCGGAGCCGAGCGCGTGCTCAAGCCGGGTGGGCGGCTCGTGGTGGTCTCGTTCCACTCGCTGGAAGACCGCATCGTCAAGAATTTTCTCGCCGAGCGGTCCAAAACCGGTGGTGGCTCGCGGCACCTGCCGGAAGTGGCGCAAACCGCGCCGAGCTTCGAGCTTCTGACGCGGCGGCCCGTGATCGCGGGCGAAGCCGAAGTTGCGCATAACCCGCGCGCCCGTTCCGCAAAACTGCGCGCCGCCGAGCGGACCGCCGCACCCGCGCATGACGACGGCGAGCCGTCGTCCTGGCCAAGACTCTCCGACGTGATGAGGGGGGGCTAGCGCATGCGCATCATCCACCTCTTCGTCATCGGCGCGCTGATCTTCGCGGCGGCCTATGTCTACCGGATCAAGATGGACTCCACGGCGCGCACCGAGAAGGTGCTGCGGCTGCACGCGGAAATCCGCGAGCAGCGCGATGCGATCGCGGCGCTGCGGTCGGAATGGGCCAAGCTCGATGCGCCCCTGCGCCTGCAGGGCCTCGCCGAGCGGCACCTGCCGCTGAAGCCGGTCAACGGCACGCAATATGATTCACTGAAGAACCTGCCGGAGCGTCCGCCGCGGATGTTCCGGCCGGGCGAGCCCGACCCGATCGGGGCCATGCTCAACACCATCGAAGCCGCGAGCGATCCCGATACGGTGACGGGCTCCGTGCCTCGGCCCGAGGACAAGCCATGAGCGCTGCGACTCCGGCCAAACCTGTGGAACCGTGGCGGCAGCGGCTGATCCGCAGTCTGCTCTACGGGCGCAACGTCGATCGCGCCGCGAAGGCGCGGGCGCGCGTCGGGCTCGCGATCCTCGCCTTCGCCGGGGTCTATGCGCTGATCGGCGGCCGGCTCGTGATGTTCGCGATCGGCGCCGACGCCCACAGCGCGCGGCGCGCCGCGGCGCAGGAGGTGGTCGCGACCGCGCGGCCCGACATCGTCGACCGCAACGGCGCGATCCTCGCGACCGACGTCAAGGCGTCGAGCCTGTTCGGCGAGCCGCGCCGCATCATCGACAAGGACGAGGCGATCGAGTTGCTCACCGCCACCGTGCCCGACCTCGACGAGGCCGAGGTGCGCGAGCGCCTGAAGACACGCAAGGGCTTCGTCTGGCTGAAGCGCGAGGTCACACCGAAGCAGCAGCAGGACATCCACAAGCTCGGCATTCCCGGCATCGGCTTCCTGCGCGAGAACAAGCGCGTCTATCCGACCGGCAACGAGGTCGCCCACCTCATCGGTCTCGTCAACATCGACAATCAGGGCATCGCCGGCATGGAGAAGTGGCTCGACAATCAGGGCCTCGCGGATCTCCACCGCGCCGGCTTTGCCACCGACCGGCTGCAAAAGCCGATCGAGCTGTCGATCGATTTGCGCGTCGAGCACGCGCTCCGCGACGAGCTGCTCAAGGCCAAGGACAAGTTCCACGCCAAGGCAGCCTCCGGCATCGTCTCCAACGTCAAGACCGGCGAGATCGTGGCGATGGTCTCGTTGCCGGACTTCGATCCCAACAATCCGAAGGAAGCGCACGATCCCGACCGCATCAACCGCCTGACCACAGGCGTCTACGAGATGGGCTCGACCTTCAAGGCGTTCACGCTGGCGATGGCGCTCGACTCCGGAAAGATCAATTTGAACTCGTCGTGGGATGCACGCGGAAACCTGCACTACGGCAAGTTTACCATTCACGACAGCCACTCGCTCGGGCGCTTCATCAACACCAAGGAAGTGTTCACCTATTCGTCCAACATCGGCGCCGCCCGGATCGCACTTAGCCAGGGCGTCGAGGCGCACAAGGCGTTCCTCACCAAGATGGGCCAGTTGACGCGGCTGCGTACCGAACTGCCGGAGAGCGCGGCTCCGCTGGTGCCGCGCCGCTGGGGTGAGCTGAACACGGTCACCATCGCGTTCGGTCAGGGCCTGTCGGTCGCGCCGCTCCAGGCGGTGATGGGCATCAACGCCCTGATGAACGGCGGCTATTTGATTCCGCCGACCTTCATGAAACGCAGCGAAGACGAAGCGCGGGCGATGGCCAAGCGCGTGATCAAGCAGGAGACCAGCGACAAGATGCGGTATCTGATGCGGCTCAATGCCGAAATCGGTACTGCCAAATCCGCCGACGTGAAGGGCTATTATGTCGGCGGCAAGACCGGTACGTCCGAGAAGGTCATCAACGGCCGCTATGCCAAGAAGCGGGTGCTCAACTCCTTCACCGCGATCATGCCGTCCGACGATCCGAAATATCAGATTCTCGTCATGCTGGACGAGCCGCAGGCGTTGCCCGAGACGCATGGTTTCATCACCTCGGGCTTCAACGCGGTGCCCACGGGCGGCAAGGTGATCGAGCGGATCGCGCCGCTTTTGGGGGTCGAACCCCGGTTCGATCTGCCGCCGTCCGACCGCCTTATTCTTGCAGCATCCAGGGCAACCCAGTAATCAACCGGGGTGGCCGTGGCCGCCGCTGAGTCGGTGTTTTCCGGCGGTTCGGCTTTCCGGCACGGCATGTCGACTGGACGACCATGAAACTGCGCGACCTCTTAGGCAATGATGCCGAGACCGAGCCCGCTGTCGCGGCGCTCGACGTAACCGGCGTTGCGCTCGACAGCCGTGTGGTCAAACCCGGCGATCTCTTCTTCGCACTGGCCGGCAGCAAGACCGACGGCGCGCGCTTCATCGACGCTGCGGTTGCCGCAGGGGCGGCGGCGGTCGTCGGCGACCATGCGCCGGCCAGCTCCAAGGTGCCGTTCATCGCCGTGACCAATCCGCGCCGCGCACTGGCGCTCGCGGCGGCAAGATTCTTCCCCGCGCAGCCCGCGACCATCGCGGCGGTGACCGGCACCAGCGGCAAGACCTCGGTCGCCGCGTTCACACGGCAGATCTGGGAGCGGCTGGGGCATGTCTCCGCCAGCATCGGCACCATCGGCCTCGTCTCGCCCAAGCGCACGGTCTACGGCTCGCTGACGACGCCGGATCCGATCGCGCTGCACCGGCAGCTCGATGAGATCGCGCGCGATGGCGTCACGCATCTTGCCTTCGAGGCGTCCTCGCACGGGCTCGACCAGTACCGCCTCGACGGCGTGCGCGTCTCCGCCGGCGGCTTCACCAATCTCTCGCGCGACCACATGGATTATCATCCGACCGTCGCGCATTATCTGGCGGCAAAGCTCAGGCTGTTCCGCGAACTGGTCCCGCCGGACGGTGCGGCCGCGATCTCCGCGGATCATGATTGCTCGGCTGAAGTGATCGACGCGGCGAAGGCGCGCGGCCTGCGCGTGATGGCGGTCGGCCGCAATGGCGACGGGGCAGGCGAGGGCATTGCTCTGATCGGTGCCGAGGTCGAGGGCTTTTCGCAAGTCCTCGCGGTCGAGCATCGCGGCAAGCGATACGCGATCCGGCTGCCGCTGGTTGGCGAATTCCAGATCGAGAACGCGCTGGTATCGGCCGGCCTTGCGATCGGCACCGGCAGCGACGCCGCCAATGTGTTTGCGAGCCTCGAGCATCTCGAAGGCGCCAAGGGCCGGCTGGAGCGCGTCGGCGAGCGCAACGGCGCGCCGATCTTCGTCGACTACGCGCACAAGCCCGACGCGCTGGCGAAGGCGTTGCAGGCGCTGCGGCCTTACGCGAAGCGCAGGCTGGTCGTCGTGTTCGGCGCCGGCGGCGATCGCGATGCCGGCAAGCGTCCGATCATGGGCGAGATCGCGGCGGAGAATGCCGACGGCGTCATCGTCACCGACGACAATCCGCGCAGCGAGAAGCCCGAGGCCATCCGCGCCGCGATCCTCGCCACCGCCAAGGGCGCCCGCGAGATCGGCGACCGTGCCGCGGCGATCCGCGCCGCGATCGAGGAATTGCAGGAGGGCGATGCGTTGCTCGTCGCCGGCAAGGGACACGAGACCGGGCAGATCGTCGGCGGCGAGGTGCTGCCCTTCAGTGATCACGAGGCGGTTGCCGCCGCATTAGCGACGAGGGTGGCATGAGCGCGCCAATTTGGACGGTGTCTGAGGTGGCGCGCGCGCTGGGCGCTGCCGGATCATTCCCGGATACGCCGATCGACTTCGTCACCCAGGACAGCCGGCTGGTGAAGCCGGGCAGCCTGTTCGTCGCGCTGAGCGGCACGCCGAGCGGCGGTTTCATTTCCGCCTTCGCCAGCGCGCGCGACGGCTGGGAGTTCGCGGACAAGGCGGAAGCCTCCGGCGCCGTCGCGATGATCGTGCCGCACGAGATTGCCGGCATCCGCATTCCGCAGATCGTCGTCAAGGACACGCTGATCGACGGCCTCTGGGGCCTCGCGCGCGCCGCCCGCGCGCGCTTCAACGGTCCGGTGATCGGGCTCACCGGTAGCGCGGGCAAGACCAGCACCAAGGAATATCTCGCGGCCTATCCGAACGCCTATGCGAGCCCGTCGAGCTTCAACAATTTCTGGGGTGTGCCGCTGACGCTGTGCAATGCTAGGTCCGATGCGAGCCTCTGGGTCGTCGAGATGGGCATGAACCAGCGAGGTGAGATCGCGCGGCTCAGCGAATTGACGCGGCCGACCGTGGCGCTCGTCGTCAACGTCCAGCCGGTGCATCTGGAAAAGCTCGGCTCGCTTGAAGCGATCCGCCGCGAGAAGGTGTCGATCGCGCTCGGCCTGCCCGAGGACGGCGTGCTGGTGCTGCCGACCGGGATCAAGGCGCCCGACTGGAAGGGCAAGGTGGTGCGCTTCGGCGAGAATGCCGAGGTGCACGAGATCACGCACGCCCCGCATGGCGAGAGCTGGCAGGTTGTAGCCGGGATCGGCAAGAAGGAGATCGCGTTCAGTCTGACGCCGGGCGCGCCGCACCGCGTTCAGAATGCGCTGGCAGCGCTCGCCGCGATCCGTGCGGCGAACCTCGATGCTGCGACGCTTGCGATCAAGCTCGACCGGGTCGGGATCATGACCGGCCGCGGCGTCGAGCAATTGGTCGGCGGCGTCACCGTGATCGACGACAGCTTTAACGGCAACCCGGCCAGCGTGGCTGCTGCGCTGCAAAGCCTCCAGGCCCGCCACATGGGCGGCGGCCGCCGCATTGCGGTGCTCGGCGACATGCTGGAGCTGGGCGACGACGCACCAGGCTATCACACCGGTCTCGCCGGGCATCTCGACGGCATCGACGGCGTCTACTGCGTCGGGCCGCTGATGCGGCATCTCTACGACGTGCTGCCGGCCGGCAAGGGCCTCGGCTGGCACGACGATCCCGTCACGCTGAAGCCGGGCGAGGTCGCGGGCCTGCTGAAGGCAGGCGATGTCGTGGTTGTCAAGGGCAGCAAGAAGATGTTCTGGGTCAACAAGTTTGTGCCGGCCCTAGTGGCCGCCTTGCAGGCAAAGGCGTAAACTGCTTGGAAGGCGCTGTTCCCGTTCCCACCGTTTTGCGGCGCGAAGCCGGCAGGTTTCTTAGAGGTCGCCCGACCCATGATGAAGACCAGCGCATGCGCGTGAGGCACGTCGAGGCCGGGGTGAAGGCCAGGGCTACTTGCGAAGAAGGCCGCCTGCAAAGGCGCCATAGGACCGTCTGAATGTTTTACTGGCTGATCGAACTCTCCAACACATTTCCGGGCTTCGGTGCCGTTCGCACCTTCCTCAACGTCTTCCGCTACATCACCTTCCGCACCGGCGGCGCCGTCGTCACCGGCGCGCTGTTCGTGTTCCTGTTCGGTCCCTGGATCATCGATCATCTGCGCATCCGCCAGGGCAAGGGCCAGCCGATTCGGACCGATGGCCCGCAATCGCATCTCAGCAAGAAGGGCACGCCCACCATGGGTGGGCTGATGATCCTGTCCGGCCTCACGGTCGGCACGGTGCTGTGGGCCAATCCGCTCAATCCCTACGTCTGGATCGTGCTGGCGGTCACGCTCGGCTTCGGCTTCGTCGGCTTCTATGACGATTACCTCAAGGTGACCAAGCAGACCACGACCGGGTTCGGCGGCAAGCTTCGGCTGCTGATCGAGGCGGTCATCGCGCTGGCCGCCTGCTATGCGCTGGTGCGGMTCAATCGCGATCCCGCATCGACCGCGCTGACGATACCCTTCCTCAAGGATACCGTGCTGCATTTCGGCTGGTTCTTCGTCGTCTTCGGCGCCTTCGTCATCGTCGGCGCGGGCAATGCGGTGAACCTCACCGACGGTCTCGACGGCCTCGCCATCGTGCCTGTGATGATCGCGACCGCGAGCTTCGCGATGATCGCCTATCTCGCCGGCAACGCGGTGTTCGCCGACTATCTCCAGATCAAATATGTCGCCGGCACCGGCGAGCTCGCAGTGCTCTGCGGCGCGCTGTTAGGGGCCGGCCTCGGCTTCCTCTGGTTCAACGCGCCGCCGGCCTCGATCTTCATGGGTGACACCGGCTCGCTCGCGCTCGGCGGCATGCTGGGTGCGATCGCGGTCGCGGTGAAGCACGAGATCGTGCTCGCGGTGATCGGCGGCCTGTTCGTGCTGGAGGCGGTCTCCGTCATCGTGCAGGTGGTGTCGTTCAAGTTCACCGGAAAACGGATCTTTCGCATGGCGCCGATCCATCACCATTTCGAGCAGCTCGGCTGGACCGAGCCGCAGATCGTGATCCGGTTCTGGATCATCTCGGTGATGCTGGCACTCGCCGGCCTGTCCACGCTGAAGCTGCGGTGATCTGATGGTGGCCGTTGTTTGCTGTCATTCCGGGGCTCGCGAAGCGAGAACTATGGTGCGCAATTGCGCACCTGAGAATCTCGAGATTCCGGATCGCCGCTTCGCGTCGTCCGGAATGACGGGTGTTGGGCCATGATCTCGGTCACG
>NZ_JBFULT010000189.1:0-12517 GCF_054049755.1 Bradyrhizobium sp. P5_C11_2 | reverse complement strand
GTCCGCCTCCGGTGCTGCCGCAGCGGCCCGAGAAGTTCAGATTGGCCGTTTCTCTCCGAACGTCAATGTCGACTTGAACGTAAATCTCAAAGCGCCGCCAGACCTGCTGTTTCTGTCTCCGACGTATACGTTCGCGACGCCGGTCCTCGGCGGGCAATTGTCCGTCGGTGTCACGGGCATTTACGGTCGAAACAGCACGACCCTCGATGGCACGCTGACGACCGKGTTCGGTCCGATTTCGGCGACCCGCACGGGAACCATATCGGACTCGCTCACCGGGTTCGGCGACCTCTATCCCATGGTCACGATGAAGTGGCACGACGGCGTCCACAACTACATGACCTACGTGACCGGCGACATTCCAGTCGGCGCCTATGAGCCCAGCCGCCTCTCCAACATCGGCATCGGTCATGGCGCCATCGACGCAGGCGGGGGTTACACTTACCTCAACCCGATGACGGGATATGAATTCTCCGGCGTCGGCGGCTTCACGTACAACTTCAAGAACCCGGACACGCTGGTTCAGAGCGGCGTCGATTTCCACTTCGATTGGGGTGCGTCGAAATTTCTCTCGAAGCAGGCCTTCGTAGGTCTGGTCGGCTATGCCTATCAGCAGGTCTCCAACGATACCGGCGGACTGCCGGCCCTTGGCGGATTCAGGTCGCGCGTTTTCGGCATCGGTCCGCAGTTCGGCTATCTTTTTCCGGTCGGCGGCATGCAGGGATATCTGAACATAAAGGGATATGGCGAATTCGGAGCGGAGAACCGGCCGTCGGGCTGGAATACCTGGCTGACCTTTGCGATCTCGCCCGCCGCGCCTGAAAGCACCRTTGCGCCGACCCCGCGCAGGGTGACGAAGTAGGGGGATCAACCGGAGAAAGGCATCAACCGGCAACCGGCTCTGGCGGCACGTAGGGGATTGGTGCCGAGCTTGGTCGGAAGGTGGCCAATTGATCTGAGGGCAAAACGTGCCGAAGAGCAAAACCATCTGGCTCGGTTCGTTGGCATCAGTCGCCGCCATAGCGATTGTGATCGCGCCTTCCGCAGCGCAGCAACCTAAGAAGCCCAACATTGTCGTCATGCTCACGGACAATCTGGGCTATGGCGAGCTGGGCATATATGGCGGCGGTATCCTTCGCGGCGCGCCCACGCCACGCATTGACGCGCTCGCCGGCGAGGGCACGCGTCTGCTCAACTTCAATGTTGAAGCGCAGTGTACGCCGTCCCGCTCGGCCCTGCTTACGGGGCGCTTTGCCATCCGCTCCGGCACGTACGAAGTTCCGATCGGCGGCATCCCCGACGGATTAACACAGTGGGAGATCACGACTGCGGAGCTGTTGTCGGGGCAGGGCTACGCGACCGGGATGTGGGGCAAATGGCATCTCGGTAGCGCCGAAGACCGGATGCCTACCAATCAGGGGTTCGACGAGTGGTACGGCATCCCGCGCACTTATGACGAGGCGATGTGGCCGTCCCTGGACGAGACACAAAGCATGTGGCCGTCGGTCGGGAACAGGCAGGGCTGGGATGCGAAAGTCGTTCACCCCCAACACATCTATGAAGCACGCAAGGGCGATAAACCTCGACAGGTCGCTGTGCTGGATGTGGATCGCCGCCGCACCATGGACGCGGAAATCACCAGCCGTGCGGTGGAGTTCATCAAGCGCAACGCGAGCTCGGGCAAGCCGTTCTATGCCTACGTTCCGTTCGCGCAGGTTCACATGCCGACGCTTCCAAATCTTGAGTTCGCGGGCAGAACCGGCAACGGCGATTGGGCCGATTGCCTGGCCGAAATGGACTACCGCACCGGGCAAATCCTCGATGCCATCAAGCAAGCAGGCATCGAAAACGACACGCTTGTGATATTCACCAGCGATAATGGCCCGGAGGCGACCAACCCCTGGGAGGGTGACAGCGGACCTTGGCGCGGAACTTACTTCACGGCGATGGAAGGTTCACTGCGGGCACCGTTCATCATTCGCTGGCCCGGCAAGGTGCCGGCGGGCCGCGTCAGCAACGAAATCGTTCACATCGTCGACCTCTTCACGACGCTTGCGCGGGTCGGGGGCGCAGAGGTCCCTACGGATCGCGCGATTGACGGCGTGGATCAGCTAGATTTCTTTTTGGGCAAGCAGGAGACCTCTAACCGCGAAGGGTTCCCCGCCTATGTGGCCGACCGGCTGTCAGCCGTCAAATGGCGAAACTGGAAAGTCCATTTGATCTGGCAGGAAACGATGTACGCCACGCCGCAGAAATTGCCCTTGCCGAGAATCATCAATCTACTGACCGACCGGAAGGAGGAGCGTGATGTTGCCGCGCAAAACTCCTGGGTCGCCGATCCCGCGGTGAGAATCATCGGAGCACTGGAAGCGAGCTTCAAGAAGTACCCTCCGATMAAGCTTGGCACCCCGGATCCCTACACGCCGCCATAACCGGTTTTTATGCGCACGCGCCCTTGATTCCCCGCCTTCGGGGAAAGACAGCCGTAAGTGGGTTGCGATCCGACCGCTACGGCGCCGCCAGCTTCACGCCCAGCCGGCCCGCGAGCTCCTGCACGAACTGCCAGGCGACACGGCCTGAGCGCGAGCCGCGCGTCGTCGACCATTCCAGCGCCTCGCGCTCCAGCGCCTCGTCGTCGACCTTGACGCCGAAATGGCTGCAATAGCCGCGCACCATTGCGAGATATTCGTCCTGGCTGCAGCGGTGGAAGCCGAGCCAGAGGCCGAAGCGATCCGACAGCGAGACTTTCTCTTCGACCGCTTCGCCGGGATWGATCGCGGTCGAGCGCTCGTTCTCGATCATCTCGCGCGCGAGCAGGTGGCGGCGGTTGGAGGTGGCGTAGAGGATGACGTTCTCGGGCCGGCCCTCGATGCCGCCTTCGAGCACCGCCTTGAGCGATTTGTACGAGGCGTCATTGCCGTCGAAGGAGAGGTCGTCGCAGAACACGATGAAGCGGAACGAGGACGCCCGCAACTGCTCCATCAGCGCCGGCAGGCTCTCGATGTCCTCGCGGTGGATCTCGATCAGCTTGAGCTTGTCCGCCGGTTTGCGCTCCGCATTGATGCTGGCATGGGCCGCCTTCACCAGCGACGACTTGCCCATGCCGCGCGCGCCCCAGAGCAGCGCATTGTTGGCGGGCAGGCCGCCAGCGAAGCGCTCGGTGTTCTCGATCAGGATGTCGCGCACCCGGTCGACGCCCTTCAACAGGAACAGCTCGACGCGGCTGACCCGCGGCACCGCCGACAGGCGGCCATCCGGGTGCCAGACAAAGGCATCCGCCCGCTCGAACGATTCGGGCGCTGCGGCCGGCTTCCCCTGGGCGGAGAGGTGCGCCGCAATGGTCTCCAGCGCGCGGACGACGCGCTCCTGGGAGAGGTCGGGGGCAGCCTTGGAAGCTGCCTTGGGGCGTTTTGCCGCGACCCGGGCAGGCTTCCTGGCAGGGGTAATGGGGCCTTTGCCGGCCGGGCTTTTGCTTGGTTTTCTGGGCATGTCCGAAGTTCCTGAGAATGCAGCCTTATCGGGCCGGGAGGCGCGCCGCAAGGTGGCCAAATCGACGGTCTGGCAGCGTTGCAATTGGGGCGGTGGCCGCTATAGTCCGCGCGAATTTGACCGAACCGGTCGCCTTTGAGGGCCTGACCGGCTTTCCCCCGTTTCCACGAGGATCGTCCGAATGCTGATTACCCCTGCGTATGCCCAGGCCGCGGGCGCCGGCGACACCAACAGCATGTTGATGTCGCTGCTGCCGTTCGCCCTGATCTTCGTGATCATGTACTTCCTGATTCTGCGCCCGCAGCAGAAGAAGGTGAAGGATCACGCCGAGCTCGTGAAGAACATCCGCCGCGGCGACACCGTCGTGACCTCTGGCGGCCTCGTCGGCAAGGTCACCAAGGTCGTCGATGACGACCAGATCGAGTTCGAGATTTCCGACGGCGTGCGCGTGCGGCAAATGCGCCAGATGATCTCCGGCGTCCGCGCCAAGGGCGAACCGGCGAAGGAATCCAAGGATGGCGCGAAGGAAACCGCCAAGGACGACGCCGCGTCGAAGTGAGTGCTTCCGCGAGTCTCTCAAGTCTTCCTGCAAGTCTCCTGATCTGACAGGTCCAGTCGATGTTGTATTTCACGCGGTGGAGGGCGCTCGGGATTATCCTGACGGCGCTGATCGTGTGCCTCTGCGCGGTCCCGAACTTCTTTCCCGAGGCGCAGGTGAAGACCTGGCCCGCCTGGGCGCAGCGCCGGCTCGTGCTCGGCCTCGACCTTCAGGGCGGCTCCTATTTGCTGCTCGAGGTTGACGCCAACTACGTGAAGAAGGAGAGGCTCGACCAGATCCGCGACGAGGGGCGTCGGGTGCTGCGCGACAACAAGATCGGCTTTACCGGCGGTCTCACGGTACGCAACGACGCCGTCGAGGTTCGCATTACCAAGGAATCCGACGTGCCGACCGCGCTGACCAAGCTGCGCGAGATGGCCCAGCCGCTGGGCGGTCTCTTGGGCTCCAGCGGTCAACGCGACCTTGACGTGACCGATGCCGGCGGCGGGCTGATCCGCCTCAGCGTGCCGCAGGCCGCGATGATCGAGCGCATGCGCAAGACCATCGAGCAATCGATCCAGATCGTCGAGCGCCGCGTCAACGAGCTCGGTACCGTCGAGCCCGTCATCCAGCGCCAGGGCACCGACCGCATCCTGGTGCAGGTCCCCGGGCTTCAGGACCCGACCCGCCTGAAGGAGTTGCTGGGCAAGACCGCGAAGATGGAATTCCGCATGGTCGATGCCTCCGTGCCGCCGGACCAGGCGCAGCAGGGCAGGCTGCCGCCGGAATCCGAGCTGTTGATGAGCGCGTCGCCGCCGCCCGTGCCCTATGTGGTCAAGAAGCAGGTGCTGGTCGCCGGCGGCGACCTGACCGACGCCCAGGCGAGCTTCGACCAGCGCACCGGCGAGCCGGTCGTCAGCTTCAAATTCAACACGTCGGGCGCGCGCAAGTTCTCGCAGGCCACGCAGGAAAACGTGGGGCTGCCGTTTGCGATCGTCCTCGACAACAAGGTGATCTCGGCTCCCGTCATCCGCGAGCCGATCACCGGCGGTCAGGGCCAGATCTCCGGCAATTTCACCGTGCAATCGGCCAACGATCTCGCGATCCTGCTGCGCGCCGGCGCGCTGCCGGCGCCGCTGACGGTTGTCGAAGAGCGCACCGTCGGTCCGGGCCTCGGCCAGGACTCGATCGAGAAGGGCGAGCTTGCGGCCTATGTCGGCTCGATCCTGGTCGTCGTGTTCATGCTGCTGACCTACCGGCTGTTCGGCGTGTTCGCCAACATCGCGGTGGCGATCAACGTCGCCATGATCTTCGGCCTGCTGTCGCTGCTCAACGCCACGCTGACGCTGCCCGGCATCGCCGGCATCGTGCTCACCGTCGGCATCGCGGTCGATTCCAACGTGCTGATCTACGAGCGTATCCGCGAGGAGCTGCGCGGCGGCCGCAACGCGATCTCGGCGATCGACGCCGGCTTCAAGCGGGCGCTCGCGACCATCCTCGATTCCAACATCACCACCTTCATTGCCGCCGCGGTGCTGTTCTACATCGGCACCGGCCCGGTGCGCGGCTTCGCCGTGACGCTCGGCATCGGCATCATCACCACGGTATTCACCGCCTTCACGCTGACCCGGCTGATCGTGGCCGGGTGGGTGCGGTGGAAGCGGCCGCAGAGCGTGCCGATCTAGGAGCCTGACCGTGACTCACATTGTTCTCATCGGGCTCGGCATCCTCATTGCTGTACTCACCGTGGTCTCGGTGTTCGGCTGGCTGCCGTCGCTGCGCATCGTCCCGGACGATACGCATTTCGACTTCACACGCTTCCGTCGCATCAGCTTCCCGATCTCGGCGGTGCTGTCGATCGTCGCGATCACGCTGTTCTTTACCCACGGCCTGAACCTCGGTATCGACTTCAAGGGCGGCACGCTGCTGGAGGTGAAGGCGAGGTCCGGCACCGCCGACATCGCGGCGATGCGCACCACGCTCGACGCCCTGGGTCTGGGCGAAGTCCAGTTGCAGCAGTTCGGCGGCCCCGAGAACGTCCTGATCCGTGTTGCGGAACAACCGGGTGGCGATGCCGCACAGCAGCAAGCCCTGCRGAAGCTTCGTGGCGCGCTCGGCGACAGCGTCGACATTCAGCGCACCGAGGTGCTCGGTCCGCGCGTGGCCGGCGAGCTTCTGGCCTACGGCATGCTCGGCCTGATGCTCGCGATCGTCGCGATCCTGATCTATCTCTGGTTCCGGTTCGAATGGCAATTCGCGCTCGGCGCCATGATCGCCAACGTGCACGACATCGTGTTGACCATCGGATTCATGTCGATCAGCCAGGTCGATTTCGACCTGACCAGCATCGCGGCGCTTCTGACCATTCTGGGCTATTCGCTCAACGACACCGTCGTCATCTACGACCGTATCCGTGAAATGCTGCGGCGCTACAAGAAGATGCCGATGCCGCAGCTGCTCAACGAGTCCATCAACTCGACGCTGTCGCGCTCGATCATCACCCACTTCACGGTGACGCTGGCACTGCTGGCTCTGCTGCTGTTCGGCGGCCACGCCATCCACAGCTTCACCGCGGTGATGATGTTCGGCGTGGTGCTGGTCGGCACCTATACCTCGATCTTCATCGCGGCGCCGATCCTGATCTATCTCGGCGTCGGCGAGCATCGCGAGGATGCGAAAGAAGAGGCTCCGCCGGCGAAGAAAAGCAAGGCATGATCCGAACCGCATGCCCTCGCAGGCGTTTGCGAGGGCAATAGACCCATTCGGACAAGTCTCATGGCCGGCGATCCCAACGCTCCGCATTTCCCCCGCTCCGCGCCGATCGAAGCCTATGGCAAGGGCGGCTTCGCCTTTGCCGGCATGTCGCATCGCGGTTCGCTGCTCTGCCTGCCCGACGCGATCTGGGCCTGGGACGTGACGGATCCCGCCCAGATCGACCGCTATTCGCTGGATCGGGTCTTCACGGCTGCCAACAGCATCGACACGCTTCTGATCGGGACCGGAACCGGCGTCTGGCTGCCGCCGCCGGCGCTGCGCCAGGCGCTGAAAGCGGTGAGGGTGGTGCTGGACACGATGCAGACCGGTCCCGCCGTGCGGACCTACAACATCATGATCGGCGAACGGCGCCGCGTTGCGGCCGCGCTGATCGCCGTGCCATGAACAGCACTGCGCCGCCATCCGATGCCGTTGCCTTCTGCGCCGATATCGTGCGCAGCCATGACTTTCCGCGCTATGCCGCGACGCTGTTCGCGCCCGCTGCCGAGCGCCGCGCGCTGCTCGCGCTCTACGCTTTCAACGTCGAGATCGTCCGCGTCCGCGATCTGGTGAGCCAGCCCTTGCCCGGCGAAATCCGCCTGCAATGGTGGACCGACATGCTCTCGGGCCATGTCCATGGCAGCGCCGAGGGCAATCCGGTGGCGGCAGAGCTCTTGCGCGCGATCCGCGATTTCGACCTGCCGATCGAGCCATTGTCGTTGCTCGCCGACGAGCACCAGTTCGATCTGTACAACGATCCGATGCCGACGATGGCGGCCCTGGAAGGCTATCTGGACGCGACCTGCTCGGCGTTGTTTGGGCTCGCAGCCCGGATCATGGCGCCGCCTTCGCCGGCCATCGAGCATCTGGCAAGGCATGCCGGGCTGGCCCAGGGCATCGTGCAGATCGTCACCAACCTGCCGCGCGATGCCGCGCACCGGCAACTGTTCCTGCCGCAGCAATTTCTGACGAGCCATGGCTGCAGCATGGAGGATGTCTTCGCCGGCAAGGACACGCCCAATCTGCGTGCCGTGCTGGAACAGCTCGCGGGCGAAGCCCGGCAACATCTGGCCACGGCCTCATCGTTGCTTGCGGAGGTGCCGGCGCCGGCGCGGTCCGCGTTTCTGCCGCTGGGCCAGACGCGGGCCGACCTCAAGCGGCTGTCGCGGCCGGGGCGCGATCCCTTCGCGCCGCAGCCGGCATCGCGCTTGCGCACCTTATGGACGCTGTGGCGGGCTTCGCGATCGCGGGAATTTACCAAATAGCGGTTGGCTTATCGCCTGCATCGGCCAAATGCTCTATGCTGTCCTATGGCTGACTTGTCCCAAACCGTGTCCATCGATCTGACCGGCTTTCCGGTCGCACCTAGCGACATTCACGCTGCCGCCGAGACGATCCGGGGCGCGGTCGTCGAGACCCCCTGCGGCTACAGCCGCACGCTGAGCAGCATCTGCGGCTGCGACATCTGGCTCAAATTCGAGAACCTCCAGTTCACGTCCTCGTTCAAGGAGCGGGGCGCGCTCAACCGGTTGACGGCGCTGTCGGCCGAGGAGCGTGCGCGCGGCGTGATCGCGATGTCGGCGGGAAACCATGCGCAGGGCGTCGCCTATCACGCCAAGCGGCTCGGCATTCCCGCCACCATCATCATGCCGGTCGGCACGCCGATGGTGAAGGTCGAGAACACCAGGCACCACGGCGCCGAGGTGGTGGTCACCGGCGCGACACTGGAAGAGGCGGCCGCATTCGCGCGCAGCCACGGCGAAACCCGCGGCATGATCTTCGTCCATCCCTACGACGATCCGCTTGTCATCGCCGGGCAGGGCACGGTCGGGCTGGAGATGCTGAAGGCTGTGCCCGAGCTGGATACCCTGGTGGTTCCGATCGGCGGCGGCGGCCTGATCAGCGGTATCGCCATCGCCGCGAAATCGATGAAGCCGTCATTGCGCATATTGGGCGTTGAAGCCTGGCTCTATCCCTCGATGTACAACGCCATCCATGGCGGCAACCTGCCGGCGCGCGGCGATACCCTGGCCGAAGGCATCGCGGTCAAATCGCCCGGCAAGATCACGACCGAGATCGTCCGCCGCCTCGTCGACGACATCGCGCTCGTCAACGAAGCCGAGCTCGAGCGTGCGGTTGCGACCCTGATCTCGATCGAGAAGACGGTCGTCGAGGGCGCCGGCGCCGCCGGCCTCGCCGCGCTGATGTCCGACCCGTCACGCCTTGCCGGGCAGAAGGTCGGGCTGGTGCTGAGCGGCGGCAACATCGACACGAGGCTGATTGCCTCGGTCCTGACCCGCGAGCTTGCGCGCGAGGGACGGCTGACCCAGTTGTCGCTCGATATCCCCGACCGGCCCGGGCAATTGGCGGCGGTGGCGGCGCTGCTGGCCGAGGCCGGCGCCAACATCATCGAGGTCTCGCACCAGCGGACGTTCTCGGACCTGCCGGCCAAGGCGACGCTGCTGCAACTGGTCATCGAGACCCGCGACAGCGCGCATCTCGACGAGGTCATGGCCAGGCTCGGCGCATCCGGATTGAGCGCGCGCTGTACCTGAGCGACGCGTATCCGCGTGCTATCGCGGCGTCAAACCGGCGAGGTGGCCGATCAGCCGATCGATCTCGGCTTCCGTGTTGTAGTAATGCGGCGAGGCGCGCACCACCGGAGGCAGCGCGCGGACTTCGGCATCGATGCGGGTGCTCGACGGGTACGAGGCACCGATCGTGATGCCGGCGGCAGCCGCGCTGCCGACTATGGCTTCCGCCTCATGGCCCTCCATCGTGAAGCTGACGATGGCCCCCGGCGCGCGTCCGAGGTCGCGAATCCTGATGCCGCGAATGGAAGCGAGGCCGCCGCGAAGACGGTCCGCGAGTGTGCGGCAGCGCTGTTCGATCGCGCCCATTCCGATGTCGAGGGCGTAATCGATGGCGGCGCCGAGGCCGAGTCGGGCTGCGTAATTGTTCTCCCAGGTCTCGAAGCGACGCGCATCGTCGCGGAGCCGGTATTCATCTCGGGAGACCCAGGGCGCCGCGAAGTGATCGATCATCGGCGGCTCGAGCTGTTGCAGCATCGCTCGCCGCACGTAAAGAAAGCCGGTGCCGCGCGGGCCGCGCAGGAATTTGCGCCCCGTCGCTGACAGCATGTCACAGCCGATGGCTTCGACATCGACCGCCATCTGTCCAGCCGCCTGACAGGCGTCGAGCAGATAGGGAATGCCCCGTGCTCGCGCGATCTTCCCGACCGCCGCCGCCGGATTGACCAGCCCGCCATTGGTCGGAACCCAGGTGATGGCGATGAGTTTCACGTGCTCATCGATCATGCGGTCGAGCGCCTGGAGGTCGAGTTCGCCGCTGGCATCGCTCGGCACGACGTCGATCGTTGCGCCCGTGCGCTTGGCCACCTGAAGAAACGCGACATAGTTGGCGGCGTATTCCGCCTCGGCGGTCAGGATCCGGTCGCCCTCGCGCAACGGAAGCGCGTAGAACGCCATCTGCCAGGCAACCGTCGCGTTCTCCATGAGGGCGATTTCGTCCGGCGCGGCGTTCAGCAACCGGGCGACCGAGCCGTACACCGCTTGCAACCGATCGGACTCCCGGTCGGAGGCGGCATAGCCCCCGATCTCACTCTCCAGATCGATATGCCGCTTCATGGCCGCGACCACAGGAGCAGGCATCAGAGCCGCGCCTGCATTGTGAAGGTACGCAAGCCGAGCGGCGGCTGGCGTGTCGGCACGTATTCGGTCGATGTCGATCAACTGCACCTCGGTCCTCGCGCTATCGCCGGTTCAGTGCGGCATCTCTTCGAACTGCGGCAGGTTGAGGGGCTTGTTCCACTGCATGCGACGCTCGGTGAACATCTCGAGCTTCGGCGCGACCAGGTCGGGCCGGTCCAGGCTGCCCAATTGGACGAACACCGTCTTGGGAAAACTGTCGAGGTTCGAGCTGAAGACCCTCGAGCCGCATTCGGGACAGAAATTTCGATCCAGGCCCTTGCCGGAATTGGCGATGTAGTGAAAGGCCTTCGGCTTGCCGCTGAGAAGCGTGAAGTCATCCTCCGGCACGGCGAAGAAGGTCGCCATCTCGCCGCCTGACGCTCGCTTGCAATCGTTGCAATGGCAGTTCGCGATAAAGGTCGGATCGGTGTTGAATTCGAACTTGATGGCGCCACAGGCGCATTGAGCTGTGTATTTTTTGGYCATTGATCGCCCCAGGGTTGGTCCAAGACAGCGGCGCGACCATATTGGCTGGCCAGAGAAACGCAGGCAACAGCGCTTCCCGCGCGGCGTCTCGCCTCAGATGCAGAGGCCAAGCAGCTTGATGTGGCAGCTGCTGGATTTGGGCTTGCTTGCGGGCGGGGCCTCGCGCTTCACGGCGACCAGCGGCTCCTTGTCTTTCTTGCCCTTGCCCCGCTTCGGCTCGTAATCGCCCGCGATCACCATGGCCCAATAGGTGCGCTTGCCGCTCGCATTCTTGGCGCTCGCGATCCCGACCCGGGAGGCATTGTGCAGCAGCAGGTTCTTGCGGTGCCCGGAGGAATCGATCCACTGGCCGAGGGTCTTCTCGAAATTGTCGTAACCGTAGGCGATGTTCTCGGCGGCACGCCCGGCGCCGGCCGGTGCGACGCGCCTGTTGAACGGGCCGAGGGCATCGTGACTGAGATCGTCCTTCGCGGCCATTGCGCGCGCCTGGTCCATCGCGATGCGGTCGAGGGTCGTGTCGCGCACGACGCGGACCTCACCGTGCTTGAGGCGGAAGCTCGAGATCAGTTCGGCCGGGGAGTCGGCCAGAGCAGGCGTGACAACCAGCAGCAGAAGGCCGGCGATTGCCCTGCCGGCCATCCGACGCGTCATCAGCCCCCAAATCATCATCGCTCACCAAACCAGGGTTCCACCCGGCCGCTTCTCCGCCGCCAATGTGGACGCTTCAAGGCACGGTCTTCCGGGCTAGCTCGTTGGCAGGTCCGCCTCGAAATTGAAGCGGTCGCGCAGGTTCTTGCGCTGTTCCAGGATGTCCTTGAGGAAGGCGCGGTCCTGGTCGCTCTTCATCATCGGCTCGATCAGGTCGAGCTGGTTCATGGCGACCAGTTGCAGGATCTCGGTGCGCGGCTTGCCGCTGGGATCGCGGGGCAGCGCATGCACGATCTGGATGTGCTCTGGCGGCTTTGGTCCCTTCGCTGCGGTCAGTTCGCTGCGGAGCTGGCCTTCGAGCGCGGCCTGATCGCCTTCCACGAACGCATAGAGCCCGACGCCCGAACGGCGGTCGGCAAAGGCGACGATGGCGGTGTCGCGCACGGCCGGATTCTTGCGGATCAGATCGGCGAGCACCGGCGCGTCGTTGACGAGCCTGCGGCCGCCGCCTTCGCGGTCGGTGAAATTGAACAGGCCGCGCGTGATCGCGCGATAGACCTTCTTGCCGGTGGCAAGCCACAGGCTTGCGGCGAAGGATTTTTTCGCGAGGATCTTGCGCTCGCGCGGCGTCAGCGCCTCGGGCGCATAGGAGCGCTTGTGCTTGAGCAGGTGCCGGAGGTCTTCATAGGCGAGGATGCGATAGAGCCGGCCGCGCCGCGCGAAGCAGGCGGCGAGCTGGAAGTCGGTCACATAGGCGCGCCCGTCGCGGCCGACCAGCCAGTTCTGTTCCTTCGCAAGATCGTTGTGGCAGATGCCGGCGCGGCGCAGCCGGCGCAGCGCGTCCTTGGCCGAGCGGAAATAGGCGAGGTCGCCATGCGGCTTGGCCAGATGC